>CANHBE010000279.1 GCA_947458575.1 Flavobacteriaceae bacterium
CCACAATCAATAGCATCAACAGCAGGACGAGCAAAAATCGGATGAGTATTTTCTTGACTCTTTTAATGGGTGACTCTTTTGTTAAGATTGATTTTCATATTTACCAACAAGAATAAGTCTTCATTGACAAAAAAGGGCTAAATTTGGCATCGCTGTAAAAATAGAATATTTTGAGAGGAATTAGTCAATTAATATTCAAAAATTGCAAGTATTTATGCCACAGAAACCAATTTACATTCTAGCTATTGAAAGTTCGTGTGACGATACTGCTGCGGCCGTTCTTGAAAACGACAAAGTACGCTCAAATGTTGTGGCGAATCAACTTATTCACAATCAGTATGGAGGTGTAGTTCCTGAATTGGCGTCACGTGCGCATCAAGTAAATATTGTACCGGTTGTAGATGTGGCGTTACAAAAAGCGAATATTAAAAGAGATCAGCTGTCTGCAATTGCTTTTACTCAAGGTCCAGGCTTGATGGGATCGCTCTTGGTAGGAAGTTCCTTTGCCAAATCAATGGCTTTAGCACTTGATATTCCTTTAATTGCTGTTCATCACATGCAAGCTCACATTTTAGCGCATTTTATTGATGAGCCAGGTTTCGACAAGCCAACATTTCCGTTCTTGGCGCTTACCATCTCGGGTGGACATACGCAAATCGTACAAGTTAATGACTTTTTCGACATGCAAATTATTGGTGAAACTACCGATGATGCTGTGGGAGAAGCTTTTGATAAGAGTGCAAAAATATTAGGCCTTCCCTATCCCGGAGGTCCATTGGTCGATAAGCATGCACAAAATGGGAATCCGAACGCATTTTCATTTACAAAACCGAAAGTACCAAATTTGGATTTCAGTTTTTCCGGATTGAAGACTGCCATTTTATATTTTGTTCAAAAGAAAAAGACGGAAAATCCGAATTTCGTTTCGGACAACCTTGACGATTTGTGCGCGTCAATCCAACAAACTATTATTGACATTTTGATGGAAAAGATAGCATTAGCGATAAGTCAAACCGGAATCAAACAGATTGCCATTGGCGGTGGAGTTTCAGCCAATTCGGGCATTAGACAAACACTACAAGACGCTGAGAAAAAATACGGATGGAAAACTTACATTCCGAAATTTGAATATACCACAGATAATGCGGCGATGATTGGCATTGTAGGTTATCAAAAATACCTGCTTGATCATTTTGAAAATTCGGCAGTGGTTTCTAAGGCAAGAATTTCATTTTAACTATGCAATTATTCTATAACCCATCGATTTCGGCGGACATTCAGGAGTTTGCTTTTGACAAGGAAGAAAGCAAGCACATCATTAAAGTATTGCGAAAGAAAACAGGTGATATACTTCATGTTACTAATGGTTTAGGTTTTATATTTCAAACAGAAATCATTCTCGCTATCGAAACAAAATGCACCGTCAAAATCGTGCAGGTCAAAAAAGCGAACCCGCGAAACTTTCATCTGCATCTTGCGGTCGCTCCCACCAAAATGAATGATCGTTACGAATGGTTTTTGGAAAAAGCGACAGAAATCGGAGTATCTGAAATAACGCCCATTATTTGCGATCATTCCGAGCGGAAGCAAATTAAGTTAGATCGCTTCGAAAAGATTGTTGTTTCTGCCATGAAGCAATCGAATCAATATTATTTGCCCAAGCTGAATGAAGCGATTACTTTCAAAGAATTGATGAAAAATGAACATCAAGGACAATTGTTGATTGCGCATTGTGAGGAAACAAATAAGAAATTATTGAAAGAAATAGTTCAGCCGCAATCTGATGTAACCATTTTGATTGGTCCTGAAGGTGATTTTTCGACTAATGAAATTGAAATTGCTTTGCACAATAGTTTTATACCTATATCTTTGGGTCATAATCGTTTACGAACAGAAACCGCTGCAATAGTTGCGTGTCATAGTGTTGTTTTTGTTAATGAACTAGCTTAATCGGATAGAATCTAAATTAATGATTTAAATTATTTACAATGAAGAAAGTATACATGTGCTTCCATTTATTTGGAATGAGTTTGATTGGTTATTCACAAACTTCACCAATTCCTTTTGTGTCTATTTCCGAACCTTCGCCGGTCTGTGCTGCAGGCAATTGCATTGAGTTGACTGCCGAATATTCAACTTTAAATTCGACTACTGATTATGTAGTAAACAGTATTCCTTACGCACCGGTCTTTCCTTTTAGCGGAGGAATTAACTTAAACAATACAGCGGACGACATTTGGTCGCCATCTGTAAATTTGCCTTTTTCCTTTAATTTTTATGGGATAAATTATGATTCAATTCTAGTCGGAAGTAATGGTGTTGCCACTTTTGATCAAACAAATCAAAGTCCAGGCGGATACTGTAATTGGAATTTTACGCAATCAATTCCAAATACGAATTTTCCGATTAGAAATGCAATTTATGGCGTTTATCAAGACACCAATATCCAATCGCCACCGATTACTAATCCAGCAGTTCAAAACATAAACTACTATGTGGCTAATATCGAGCCTTATCGAGTTTTCGTCATCAATTTCAATGAATTACCCCAGTATGTCTGCGGTACGTCTGTTGGTTTACAAACGTCACAAATCGTGTTGTACGAAACAACAAATGTCATCGAAGTTTATGTAGGTAGACGCGCTGCATGTCCAAATTGGAATTCAGGTTCTGGATTAATTGGTGTTCAAAACCAAGCTGGCACAAACGCTATATTTCCACAGGGACGAAATACCGGAACTTGGTCTGCAAATGAGGAAGCATGGCGATTTACACCAAATGGTGCAGTTTTGCCAACATCTTTCACGTGGTACCGAAACGGAGTTATGCTTCCCAATTCAAACTCTGAATCTTTTACTGTTTGTCCGGAAGGCATCGATACTTACAGTTTGCAGATGTCTGTTTTGAATCCCAATAATGCGCCACTAATCTTTATTTCCAATGAGGTAAATACAACGGTTTTTCCTGAACCTGCCTTTGGAGAGCCAATGGATACTGAAATATGTTTCAATGAAATTAGTGGTTACACAGTTGATCTAACTGATAATAATGCGATACTTTTAAACAGTCTGAATTCAGGTGATTTCGAAATTGCGTATTATGAAACATTGACCGATGCAGAGAATTTTTCTTCTAATTTCATTAGTAATCCAACCTCATATGTAATCACAAGTCCAACAACAATCTATGCGGCGATTCAAGAAGTTACGACCTCAGGTTGCATTTATGTAAAACCTTTTGAATTAATTCTGATACCTCAAATTGCACCGCCGACTGGTCCGACTTTTCAAACTTTTGAGCTGGGACAAACTCTTGCCAATTTGGTGATTGCCGGAGATAACATTACTTGGTATGATGCCCCAACAGGAGGCAATGTTTTGGCGAGTGATACTGTTTTGGTAGATAACACCACCTACTATGCTACACAAACAATAAGTGGTTGCGAGAGCAATCGCAGTGTGAGTTCTAACCGACTGGCTATTACGGTGAGTTTGTCATTAGGAAATAATACTTTTTCTGCTGGGTCTTTTAGAGTTTATCCCAATCCATTTACAGATCAACTTACTGTTAGTTCAAATGAAACCATGAGAGCATTTTCGGTTTATAATGCAATCGGTCAACAAGTTATGGAATCTAATTCAGAAATGAAGCAACAGCAAATAAACACTACAGCGTTGGCTAAGGGAGTTTATTTCCTTAGAGTTAACACTGAAAATGAATCTGCTACTTTGAAGATGATTAAGAACTAACAAGGCTATTTTTATTAGTTCACCATCATTCAACCGCGA
>CANHBE010000280.1 GCA_947458575.1 Flavobacteriaceae bacterium
ACAAATGTGCCCAATAGCCCGGCGGCAATCTGTGGATTAGATGTGGTTGGTAGTTCAACCATTTTCGGATGTGGAGCCTATTTCTCACCGGCATTTTTGATTAAGTCAACAGATAGTGGCGCAACATGGACCTACACTGATATGAGTGCTTTAGCGACAGCCTTGGTTGAAGTTCAATTTGTAGATGAATCAATTGGCTACGCTTCAGGAGCTGATAGTAATGGCGGTGTTATTTTGAAAACTGTGGATGGTGGCGCTAATTGGACAAGTATTTACAACTCAAATATTCCCGGTGAATATGTGTGGAAATTACAAGTTTTGGCATCCAACTCAAATGTGGTATTTGGTTCGGTGGAAGCGAATGCGCCAAATAATGGGAGAATGATTCGTTCAATTGATGCAGGTGCAACTTGGATCAGTAAAGAAGTTCCTTTTACTAGTGTTCAGGCAGTTGGATTTTTGACTGAAAATCACGGATGGATGGGCGGTTATACTTCTACAGTAGGTACGAACTTTCCGTTTATGGAAACTCTTGATGGAGGAGAAACTTGGACGGACGCCGGAGTCGGTGGTAATTTGAATAGGATTTTCTTTTTGTCGGATAATTTAGCATATGCCTCAGGTGCAACGATTTATAAGTTTAGTGATACGAGTTTATCAAATGAACCTTTTACAGAAACCAATCGTATACCTCTTAAAGTAAAAGTAATTTCGAATCCAGTTAAAGATAAACTGCATATTTCCGTAGATTTTAATGATAGTGATCATGTCGTATTTGAATTATACGACGCCGCAGGGAAATTTCTTAAGTCACTGAAGTTT
Organism: Flavobacteriaceae bacterium; assembly: GCA_947458575.1. Lineage (GTDB taxonomy): Bacteria > Bacteroidota > Bacteroidia > Flavobacteriales > Flavobacteriaceae > Flavobacterium. The sequence continues at coordinate 823 of CANHBE010000280.1, forward strand.
GATACCATTGAAAAAGAAGGCGTCAGAAATTATGTTTTTGATTTTCCATATGCATCCGGGACTTACCTTTTGAATCTTCATAATGATACCGGAAGACAATCTGTCAAGTTTGTGAAGTAACAACTTGTGCAATTCCCGCAAATAGAATCTTATAAATTGTTTGCAATATATACGATGTCTAATTGTCAAATGCTTAAATTTGAAATTCATTTTTAGTAAATCAATAAAATATGTTTCAGTCTAGGATTGCAGGATTAGGTTACTTTGTTCCGGAAAATATTGTCACAAATGATGACTTATCAAAAATAATTGATACCAACGATGAGTGGATACAGGAGCGAACAGGTATTCAAGAGCGAAGACATATCGTAAAAGGTAGCGGTGAGACCACCACCACAATGGGAATAAAGGCATCCCAAATTGCTATTGAGCGGTCCGGAGTTTCAAAAGAAGACATAGATTTTATAATTTTTGCCACGATTTCCCCCGACTATTATTTTCCAGGTCCGGGTGTGATTTTGCAGAAGGAATTAGGTCTTCGAACCGTTGGTGCTTTAGACATTAGAAATCAATGTTCCGGGTTTGTTTATGCGTTGTCTATTGCAGATCAATACATCAAGACCGGAATGTATAAAAACATTTTGATTGTAGGCTCAGAGTTACAATCGATTGGACTAGACATGACCACTCGTGGCAGAAGTGTGTCTGTAATATTCGGAGACGGAGCGGGTGCTGCCGTAATATCACGAGAGGAAAATCCAGACAAAGGAGTACTATCAACACATTTACACTCTGAAGGTGAGCATGCCAAAGAACTTTCAGTATTGGCTCCAGGCATGGGTGGGAGATGGGTCACTGATATTCTAGCAGACAATGACCCGAATGATGAAAGCTATTTTCCTTACATGAACGGTCAGTTTGTCTTCAAGAATGCGGTTGTTCGATTTAGCGAAGTTATTCACGAAGGTTTGGTTGCTAATAATTTGAAGGTCAGTGATATCGACATGCTTATTCCTCATCAAGCCAATTTGAGAATTTCACAATTTATTCAAAAGAAGTTTGGTCTTTCCGATGATCAAGTATTCAATAACATCCAGAAGTTTGGAAATACAACAGCAGCATCTATTCCAATCGCATTGACGGAAGCCTGGGAACTTGGTAAAATAAAGTCTGGTGACTTGGTCGTTCTGGCAGCTTTTGGAAGTGGATTTACATGGGCGAGTGCTATCATCAGATGGTAGCAAAAAAAACCAGAGTGCACACTCTGGTTTTTTCTCTCTAACTAAAACTCAATTTATAAACCCAATTAAAAATTACTTCATTTTTTGATTCATGTTCGATTTCCAAAGTAGACTGTGAAATGTATTTTTTGTTACAATCACAACTCAAAGTTTCTAATTTGTTATCTTTTCATAGAGAAATGTGATTTGAATTCTTTCTCAATATTGTCTTCCTTATAGGTTATGGTAAACCAGTAATCATCTGATGGCAACATCTGACCACCCAAAGTTCCATCCCAACCGTTGCCATTTGGTTTTAGTTGGACAATAAGTTTGCCGTAACGATCGTACACGAAGATGATAGATTTGCTCTGATCCTGTAGATCTTTGATATTCCAAGTGTCGTTGTATCCGTCTCCATTTGGTGTGAAGAATTTAGGATAATTAACCACAAGCGCTTCTGTTGTCGAATTGCCGCAGCCATTCTTGTCTCTCACTGTAATCGTGTGTGTTCCAGATGAAACATTGTCGAAAGTTGGGCTATCTTGGAAAGGGCCGTTGTCTAACTGATATTCGTAATCTCCGCCAACTCCGGTAGCTTCAATTACAATTGACTGATTATCATCAAAATTTTCCGAAACAGTATATGCTACAATTGCAGGCTCTGATGAAACAACCGTTGCAGGAGCTGGTTCTGAAGAACAACCTGTAGCAATGTCGGTTACAATGACAGAGTAAACACCAGGCAGTACTGCTACATAATTGCTACCGGTTCCAACTAAAGCGCCGTCTTCGTCCACCCATTGAAAGGTGTGATTTGCAGCACTAAGTCCACTACTAATTGTATATGGATTAAGCAACACATTGTTAGTGCTATCGAAACACATGGTTCCACCTTGCGGTCTTGGTTCAGGTAATTTGTTGATTCTAATCTGAAAAGTCTTGATATCAAAACAATTGGTTGTTAACGTATTTGAAACTCGAACAAAAATAGTTTTTTGGATTGTGGCAGTCATAGCATTTGTTCCGGCAACCGCATCGTCATAATTGTTGAAGTACGTCACTGTGAACTCTGAGCCTGTCTGATTGCCAAGAATGATAGTGTTAAGAGCAGTCAAATCAAAGTTAAATACACCATCATTGTCTCCATCCGTATCGCATGCTGTAAGCAAGTTCGTTGGCACAGCATTTACAATCGGCGCATCCACGATATTGATTTCAAACGAACTTTCATCATAACTGATTGAATCAAATGGCGCAACAGCATAAATATAGATAGTTTGAGAATCGGTTATTGCTTGACCTGCTTGTAGATTTGTTCCAGTTCCTAACGGACCAGTATAATATCTTCCTATGTTTAAGTTTGGCAAAACAAACCGATCGCAAGTTGTTACATCTGCTAACTCATCTACATTAAAGATGCTAGTTGAAAAACTATCCTCGTCAGTACAATTTGGTGTTGTTCCCGTTTCTGCATAGATGTAAATTGTTTGATCTGTTGGAATAGAATCTCCCGCATTTAGCATTGTACCTGTTTTATTCGGACCTGTATAATAGTTTCCGACCGTCAAAATAGGTAGTACATAGGCATTAACTGCATTGACGTTTGCCATTGGAGCAATCACCGGAGTAGAATTAATGGTTACCGTAAAACTGTTTTCATCAAAGCAATTAATTCTTTCACCGGATTCTCTGTATACATATATTGTTTGAGAGTTTGTAATTACATCGCCC
>CANHBE010000281.1 GCA_947458575.1 Flavobacteriaceae bacterium
AATTATCAATTAATAATTACTTTTGCCACGCACCCGAGCAAATTTATTTGCGAACAGTCGCAGTAAAACGATATAATTCAAATAATAACAAATAAATGACAACAATCGTAGACCAATTCGGAATGAATGAAGCGCTAGCACAATTAGGTTTAAAAAGCATCAATGAAGGCACTTCTACTGGACAAAATAATTTTTCAAACGGGAAAATATTAGAGTCATACTCACCGGTCGATGGTCAGCTCATTGGCGCAGTAAAAACTACTACACCTGAAGATTATGAAAAAGTAATGCAGACCGCAGCCGAGGCTTTCAAAACGTTTCGACTCATGCCGGCTCCACAACGTGGCGAAATAGTTCGTCAATTTGGAGAAAAATTGCGCAAAAACAAAGAAGCCTTAGGTAAATTGGTTTCATACGAAATGGGTAAATCACTGCAAGAAGGATATGGAGAAGTACAGGAAATGATTGATATTTGTGACTTTGCAGTCGGTTTGTCAAGACAATTACACGGGTTGACCATGCATTCTGAGCGACCTGGACATAGAATGTATGAGCAGTATCATCCTTTGGGAATCGTCGGAATTATTTCAGCATTCAATTTTCCCGTGGCAGTTTGGTCTTGGAATACAGCTTTAGCATGGATTTGCGGTGATGTTTGTGTTTGGAAACCATCCGAAAAAACACCACTTTGCGGAATTGCTTGCCAAAACATTATCGCAGAAGTTTTAAAGGAAAATAATCTTCCTGAAGGAATTTCTTGTCTAATTAACGGCGATTATAAAATAGGAGAATTAATGACTGCAGATCAACGGATTCCGCTGGTTTCTGCAACAGGCTCTACCAGAATGGGGAAAATTGTGGCTCAGACCGTTGCCGGCCGATTGGGAAAATCCCTATTAGAATTGGGAGGAAACAACGCCATAATTGTTACGCCAGACGCCGACATCAAAATGACAGTAATAGGTGCTGTTTTTGGTGCCGTTGGTACCGCCGGACAGCGTTGCACCTCGACGCGACGTCTAATCATTCACGAAAGCATTTATGATAAAGTAAAGGAGGCGATTGTTTCCGCATACAAACAACTTCGTATCGGAAATCCCCTAGACCAAAACAATCATGTCGGACCACTTATTGATACGCACGCAGTCGATTTATACAAAAAGGCATTAGAGCGAGTTGTTGCAGAAGGAGGAAAAATACTGATTGAAGGCGGTGTACTTTCCGGAGATGGATATGAGAGCGGATGCTATGTTAAGCCCGCAATTGCAGAGGCAGATAATACTTTTGAAATTGTTCAACACGAAACTTTTGCACCAGTTTTATACTTGCTGAAGTATTCTGGCGAAGTTGAAAATGCGATCGATATTCAAAATGGCGTTGCGCAAGGTTTATCCTCTGCGATAATGACCAATAATCTTAGAGAAGCAGAAAAATTTCTTTCGGTTGCAGGATCTGATTGTGGTATTGCCAATGTCAACATTGGAACTTCAGGAGCGGAAATAGGAGGCGCATTCGGTGGCGAGAAAGAAACCGGAGGAGGTCGCGAGTCGGGTTCAGATGCTTGGAAGATCTACATGCGAAGACAAACCAACACAATCAACTACACAACGAACTTGCCTTTAGCGCAAGGAATCAAGTTTGATTTGTAGAATGATTAGAATTGAAATAAAAAAAAAGGCGACTCAGTGAAGTCGCTTTTTTTATTTGTCTTATTCTTAGAATCGATACCCAATCCCGAAACCAGCATTGAATTCGATCGCTGTATTAAATTCATCATTTACTTCCGAACTGAAATTTCTTCCTATAGTCATATAGGGACCAAAAACGAATTTATTGCTGTAATTCCATTTATATCCACCGCCAATACCCAATATGAAGCTATCCATATCAATTTCCGGATCTAAATCACTTTTCTGGTAAGTTCCTGTTCGGAATTTAATCATTGGAGAAATAACAAACCCGGAATTATTTTTCTCAGCTCCCGTGTAATAGCTGTAATGCAAAAGAAAACTATTGGTGTTAAAATCATTTGCGTCTCGACCAATACCGAAATTAAATGAATCATTTATCAGAATTTCTGCGCCAACTGATTGATTGCCATCAATTAAATATTCGTAGCCAACTTCTACTGAACCTAAGAATATTGTACTAGCAATATTCCATTTAACTTCATGAGTGCTTCCTTCCTTCTTTTGAGCCAAGGATGTAATCGAAAAAGCAAGAAATAATAATAAATATTTTTTCATAATGTTACTGTTTAAGTTTATTTCAAATATATTGATTTCTTCCTAATTCCGCCCTTTTTCGGTAGGATAGAGTGCCGGAAGTGGCTCGCTTTGCCAAAACTCTTTTGTGTCGACATCCATTATTGTTAACGAACCTTTAAATGCGGCTCCTGTATCGATATTCCAAACATTGACCATTTGAACCGGAGTAGTTTCTCCAATTTGAGTCACAGGTGTATGCCCGATAAAGATTTCTGTATATAATTTTAGTCTTCTTGGAAAAAATGAAGATTCCGATCTTAAAGCCTTGTCTGATGCCAACGCAGTCTCCCACAAGGTTCTGTCCCAATAGAAAAGCCTGGGAAAATGTTCGAATTTGACACCATTCATATTGGTGAAGCCGGCATGTATGAATAACCTATTTTGACTATCCAAATAATAGTCTTCCAGGGTTTCTAAAAAGACAATATGTTTCTTTTTGACAGCATCGCCCACTGCCGAGTAAGCAATGACAGTTGACTCTCCTCCATGATTATACCACATGAGATTGTCTTTGCTTTCCGACAACCATTCACGAAGCAATTCGTCGTGATTACCTCGAATAAAAATGCAAGAATGCGATTTTTTGAGGTCAATTAGAAAATCAATTACCTCCGGGGATTGACTCCAACCATCTACATAATCTCCAAGAAAAATAAGATGATCGGAAGTTGAAACTTTAGCTCGTTCAAAAATTTGATGTAAAGCCCGCAATCCTCCATGAATATCTCCAATAACTAAAGTTCTCATGTTATTTTAATCTGTGGCAAAATTAAGTGAAATATTATTAACAAAAAGTGCAGAAAAACTGCAGCAGCCTTTTTAGGATGCGATATTATCTTTACCATATCAAATTACTCGAGACAATTTGCGCCATTCAATTTATTTCAAACTATTAAATTTTACACACCATGAAAAAGTTATTTTTATGCCTATTCGCCCTTGTATGTACTTCTACATTTTCCTTCGGACAGAAAACCATCACCTTAAAAAGTGCTGTTTCGGAATCAGAATTCAAACAACTAGACCAGATTGATCAAACGATAATCTCTTTTCTTGACGCCGGTATCTTTGCTTTAAAAGGAATGAATCTAAACAAGGAATTCTCAAAAAAGAGTGCTGTTCTAAACCTTGCAATTAAGGAGAAAAAACTTGTCAGCACTTTTACCATAGAAGACCAAAGTAGTGAAGAGCCGCTAAATGCGCAGTCATGCACAATATGTGACATGTTCTCAGGAATTCGTTGTTTTAGAAAAATTAGAGAACAATTAGAAAACGGAACTATTATTCTCAAAGTCGAATTGATTTCGGACTGTGCAGTTGTTACTTGGAACTAATCATCAAAGATCATGAAAACTATATTTGTAATTTTGATTTCTTTATTAATATGCTCTTTGCTCTTTGATATTTATTTGATTTTTCCATTCGCAAGTGTTTTGGAAATTTCATCAAAGGGATTTGCTATTGTAGTTTGTTTTGGGTTGTACTATTTGTACTCGATTAA
>CANHBE010000282.1 GCA_947458575.1 Flavobacteriaceae bacterium
CTGTAGCCAGCATGTACCTCGCGTGCTTAGCTGATTGTTTTCTGTACCAAATTGCCAGTAAATAAAACGTTGCAAACACAAACAACGCAACAATTGTAGCCGGATTGGTTGATGCTTTCTTCAAAATTTCAAACTCACTCAAGTTATTGAGACCAGCTGAAGCTGCCTCGGTGAGTCTCGCAATCTTTCGATGATACTCACTTCTTGCCAATAACCACGCGCTCAATAAAACCAAGGGTACCAATATGTAACTTATTTTACCAAGCAATCGATGCGATCCCAATTTTTTGTACTTGATCAGAAAGGGCTGCACAATCAACATCGAAATCCACAGACCCATTAGCAAAAAATGGATGTGAATGATTGGAGTTTTGATATCCAGCAGCTTAACGAAGTAGGTGTGATAAAACCCTGCAAAGGATAAGACTATAAAAAGGAGAAACCAGTAGCCTAGATTGTGATAGGCGAATTGTTTTGTTTGCATTTTGCGCTATCAGTAGATGCTTAACTATAAATCAAACTCAGAAAAGATCAGGTCGGAAGACCTAATGATACAAAAATAAAAAACTGGCTACTTTAAATTTCGTTCTTTTAACAGCCGTTCCAAGTCTTTGCTTCTTTTATTCTTTGGATCATTCACCATTTTATGAATAAAATACAAAGGGATCAAAGTGAGCATACCCCAGCTGCTTTTGATAATGCTGTAAATTATAACTCCAGCCAAGAACCCTTTAAACAAAGCATTAATAATAGAAAATGATTTCATCTTCTTTGCCTCTTCTAATAATTCCTGATCTGTTAATTTTGAAAGGTCTTCGTTTTTCATTCTTGTTTTGTTAAGTGATATTTGTTGAGCGATCGTCATACTGGAAGCTCTTTTGCTATTTTTGGTTTACGTGTCACCTTGTAAGAAACGGAGTTCAGCGTTTCAATTGGCAAATATTCTTACAAGTGCGTGCTGGCCTATTCCTTTTCCATAATAGCTTTTACTTGTTTCTGTAATAATTTTTTGTCCGGCAAATACAGTTGATATTTTGAAACAAATATTTTATTTGAAACTCCACCAGTCGCATACTCTACCAATACTTCGTCTTTGTCTGCCGAAAGAATGATGCCGATTGGTTCGTTGTCGCCCACCACACTTTCTTCGGCTTTAAAGTAATTCAAGTAAAGATTCATTTGTCCGATGTCATTGTGCTTAACCGCTTTTGTTTTAAGGTCAATCAGCACAAAGCATTTTAGAATTCGGTGATAAAACACTAGGTCAATATAGAAGTGTTTGTTCCTTAATGAAATCTTGTACTGTCTGCCAACAAATGCAAAACCTTTTCCCAACTCCAAAAGAAACAATTGCAAATTGTCTATGATCTTTTGCTCAAGGTTTTTCTCAGTAACCTTGTTGCTTTGCGGAATTCTTAAAAAGTCCAATACGTAAGGGTCTTTTATCACTTCGGTCGGGTGGTTGGTGATGTATCCCTTTTCTGAAAGTAGCATAACGCCTTTTTTGTCCCGGCTTAATGCCAGCCGTTCAAATAGAGATGAATCTATTTGCCTTTCCAGTTCCCGTTTCGACCAGTTTTCGTGAATGGCCTGTTTCTCATAAAATTTACGAGCAGTGTCGACTGAAACACCCATTAATACGATAAAATGGCTCCAGCTTAATTTGGCAGACACTGTCTGCCATTTTGGATAAGCTACATAAAATCTACGCATATCCAGCACATTCCGTCTGCCAAATCCTTTGCCATAACGCAGCTTCAAATCTTTGGAAAGCCTAGCCAATAAATCACTTCCGTACTCAGCCCGCTCATGCCCATTTTGCTCAAATTCAACAATGTGTCTGCCAATTTTCCAGTTGGCTTTCACCAATTCGGTATTTACAGCTTTAACAGCATTTAGTCTTGCCGTTTCAATGGTTTGACCGATGTTATTGAGCAGGTCGTTGTATTTGGTTATGCTTGGTTTCATTTATATCTACACATAATGTCTAAAAGGCAAAACCTAAGATTAAAAATTTTACCAGCCGTTAATGCCAAATTTACAAATCATATTAGTATGCCAATTATAAGCAGTAATTGAAAAAAAATTCAATAAGAAGAGCTGGTTTGAAGAAAAAATGGTTCGTGGGGACACGTGGGGACACGAACCAAGGCGTAGTAGTAAACGCTTAACCATAAATCAAATATAGTAAGCATCAGATAGGAAGACATGATGATACAACTATTCCTGCTTTTTCTGAGCTTCCTGCATTTGTTGCTTAGGCAATTTACCTTGTTGTTCAAGCACGATAATCCGCTCCAATTCTTGTAAACTCAATGATTCAGATTCGGTCAAAGTTTCGTGTTGATACTTTTCTTTTAATAAGATGCCATAATTTATATTGGCTATTCCATTACCAGGTGATGCGGAGATAATGTCCCATAAGTCAAATCTGTTCTTCTTAGATTTTAAACTTTCGAATAGAACTTTGTATACCTCTTCAAAATTTTTGTATTCAGACCTAGACAGTCCATTAAAGAATTGATTTATTTCATTAGTATATCCCGCAAGTCCATAGTTAACTAAAGTAGCTGTAAAATCCTGGGTTGATTTAATCATATCGTTTTCAAAAGCTGCCTCGATTCCACGTGGAATAAACCCTAGCATTTCCTTTCTTAAAATCTCATCTTTTAAGGTAAGATTTAGAAAATGCTGAAAAAAAATAACTTTATAATAGTCCTTATAATCATCATCTACATTGTCTTGTCGAGCTAATTTCATATAAGCTCGTTTAAGTTTCGGAAAATCTTCTTCTTGCAATTCTCTAGCGAGTAAACTATCACCAACATTTAGAACATCCTTTGGAATATTTATAAGTCGTTCAATTATGTGCCCGGTCTCTTCTCGCTTTATTTTTAAGTACAAGTTGTAAATATCACTTTGAATGAGTCTATTAATTTCCTCTACATCTTCTTTTATTTTTTGATTTTTTGAAAGGAGAATTTTGGCCTCGTCCCCGATTTTTACAACTTTCCTTTCAACATAGGTTACGTAAGCACCAAATCCAATTGCTGCAATAGCAAAAAGTAATCCGAATATTGTCAAATTATAAGATGCCGATTCTAACTGAAGTGAAATTCCATTGAGAATTTGTTCATTGAAAGCTTGTTGTGAAGATATTCTATTGTTAACATTCTCAATTGAGTTTTTTATCTCATCGTTATCTCTAATCTCTAAATTCTTGATTCTTTTCTCAAATCTGTTTATCGAATTTGTTATTAGGGTATCCTTCTTCTGCTGTCCATAACTTACATGAATAGCAAATAAAAATAGGAGAATCACTATTGTTTTAATCTTCATGTATCTGCGTTAGCGTTAACTCCCAAATATACAAAACTCACGCAGAGAAACTTGCGTCAATCGTTCCAAAATAGCTGGCTTTGGCCACCTGTTTAACGTACCATCTTTTGAGTGAAAAGCTAATCTACGTGCTGGCATCGGCCAGCGATAGTAGTGGAAATCCTTTTTGCCTCTAGGCCAAAGAGGCATGGGCAAAAAGATTGAAACGGATAGCGCGTTGCCCTGACACTTTCGGTCAGGGCAGGCCGCCAACAATTCAAAATACCCATCGCTCGTCCGTTGTTATTTCTTATTTTTGCCCTCTTATTTTAATCGTCAATGGCACTTGCAACCAAATACAGCCCCGCTGAAGTAGAAGACAAATGGTATCAGTACTGGATGGACAAGGGTTTCTTTCACTCGGAGCCCAACCCCAATAAAGAAC
>CANHBE010000283.1 GCA_947458575.1 Flavobacteriaceae bacterium
TACAATCTACCAATATGAACTTCCATCAAGATGCAACTACTTTGTATTTGATTGGCGGTTATGCTTTTTCAGCGACAGCAAATGATCATATCACCTTTGATAAACTGACAGCTGTCGATGTGCCAAACGTGATTGATGCTATAATCAATGGGACTTCACTAACAAATTATTTCAAACAAATAGCCAATCCGATATTTCAAAATACAGGTGGTCAATTGGGAAAAATTGGAAATGACTTTTATCTCATTGGCGGACAAACTTTTACGGGTCGATACAATCCTATGGGCAATCCCACTTATGTGCAGAATTATGTGACGAAGATTCAAAAGTTTGCCATAGACAATTCTGGAGATCAACTCAGTTTCAATAACTACTCACAAGTCACAGATGCCATTCATTTGCACCGCAGAGATTACAATTTGGTGCCGCAAGTTTTTCCCAACGGCGAGGAAGGTTTTACTATTTCTTCGGGTGTTTTTCAAATTAATGCGGACTTGCCCTTTCTCTATCCGGTAGACATTACAGCGAGCGGATATGCCCCGCAAACACAGTTCAACCAATATCTCAGTAATTACCATAGCGGAAAAATTGGTTTATACGATCAAACAGAAAACCGTATGCATAGTATTTTCTTTGGTGGAATCAGTCAATATTATTATAACGGAAACACGCTCGTGCAAGACAGCAACGTTCCATTTGTGAAGACCATCAGTCGCGTGACACGCTTGGCCGATGGCACGTTAGCTGAACATAAATTTCCTGTCGAAATGCCTAATCTTAAAGGTGCGTCAGCAGAATTTATCCCCAATAAGTCCTTACCGCATTATTCCAATGAAGTGATTAAGTTGAACGAAATTTCTGCAACTGAATTTGTTATTGGGCATCTTTATGGAGGTATTCAAAGTCCCAGTCTCAATCCGTTTAGCGGCAATCAAACTAATACGACAATAGCAGACCCGACGATCTATGAAGTAAAGTTAGTCTACAATCCTAGTCTAAACGTGCCAACTGTTGAGGGAAATAATCCATTTTCATTTAAAGTTACGCCCAATCCTACTTCAAACGATACGGTGCGAATTCAGTTTGATTTGCCTTATATGGCTACTTTAGATTACTTTATTTCGTCGGTGGATGGCAAATTATTGGATGATGGTGTAATCACCGGAGTAAAAGAAGGAAGCAATTCAATGAATTTCAATCTAACAAACGCCAAAGACAAGATGGTTATTCTAACATTTGTTTTTGATAATAAATTCTATAAATCGGAGAAAATAATTAAGAATTAACCAGTCTTGGGCAGGCTCAGATAAAAGTTGTAGCTCTAAATCGAATAAGAAAAAAACAGGCCATTTTGATATCTAGGGGTAAAGTAAATCTTTTTGTGTTTCGCAAGGAAAACAAGCGAAACTTCCATTTTTTGATTCGTTTTAATATTAAGTAGAATTTAATATATTTCTTTTCGAAGGTTGGGGTATTTTTTCAATCTTTGTTTTGTGAAAAAAACCATAGCTCTATTTTTTGCACTGACGTATTTGATAACTGCAACTCAATTGAGTGAGTTATTCAAGATACCTATTTTGGCAGAGCATTTTGTAGTGCATCAAGACGAAAACCCAAACATCAGCTTTCTAGATTTCCTCCGAATTCATTATCTGAAAGGAGATATTTTTGACAATGATTCTGATAAAGACACAAAATTACCGTTCAAGTCTTATAGTTATTGCAATTGCAACATTACTTTTTTAGAGCCTTTAAACAATTATGAATTGCCATCAGTTCATTTGTTGACGTTTTTACAAAAATCTTCAAATTTTGGCTATCACTTTTCTTTATCGACAAATTTCTTGATTTCTATCTGGCAACCACCTAAATTTATTTTCTAATTTTTATCTTGTATCAGCAGCAGTAGCCTTTTGTGTTCATTGCTTCTTTTTTGTCACAGTAAGAATTGATAAATAAATTTACTTATGCTAAATAACATTATTTCGTTCTCGGTAAAGAACAAACTCCTCATCGGACTCATGGTTCTTGGTTTGGTGGGAACCGGCATTTTTCAAGCCACGAAATTACCAATAGATGCAGTGCCTGACATTACAGACAATCAAGTTCAGGTCATTACCATCGCACCTTCATTTGGTGCTACCGATATAGAGCGTTTAGTCACCTTCCCTATTGAACAAGCCAATACAAATATCGCTGGACTGAAAGAAATTCGGAGCTTCTCTCGTTTCGGCTTGTCGCTCGTTACAATTGTTTTTGATGATGAAACTGATATTTACTGGGCACGTCAACAGGTAGCAGAGCGATTACAAAAAGTACAAACAGAAATTCCAAAAGGTATCGGAACTCCAGAATTAGGTCCGGTTTCAACGGGACTTGGAGAAATCTATCAATATGTGGTTCGACCCAAAGAAGGCTACGAAGACAAGTACGATGAAACCGAGTTGCGAACCATACAAGACTGGATTGTCAGAAGGCAATTATTGGGCGTGCAAGGTGTAGCCGAAGTAAGCAGCTTTGGGGGAAAACTGAAACAATACGAAATTGCTGTCAACCCAAACAAATTGCAATCATATGGCATTACTATCGCCGACGTCTTTTCAGCCATTGAAAAAAATAACCAAAACACAGGCGGTTCGTATATAGAAAAAGGAGCAACTGCCCTTTTTATTCGCAGCGAAGGTCTAATTGGTAAACCTGAAGATATAGAGAAAATTGCTATTCATTCGGCTTCAACCACAACTCCATTGTTTATAAGAGATGTCGCAGAGGTTCGAATCGGATATGCAACCCGTTATGGCGCGCTCTGTTATAATGATCAAGGCGAAGTCGCCGGTGCCGTAGTCATGATGCTCAAAGGCGCAAACAGTAGCGATGTCATCAAAAATGTAAAAAAAAGAGTCGCTCAAATTCAAAAAACCTTACCCGAAGGCGTGGTGATTGAACCTTTTCTTGATAGGACAAAAATGGTTAACAATGCCATAGGAACGGTAGAAAAAAATTTATTGGAAGGCGCATTAATTGTCATTTTCGTTTTGGTTCTTTTTCTAGGAAATGTGCGAGCGGGTTTAATAGTGGCATCGGTTATTCCGCTTGCCATGCTATTTGCCATTACACTAATGAACACCTTTGGGGTTAGCGGAAACCTGATGAGTTTGGGAGCACTCGACTTCGGACTAATTGTCGATGGAGCCGTCATTATTGTTGAGGCAGTTATGCATCAATTGGCACACAGCAAAAAGTTTAGCAACGTCGCAAAGCTATCGCAAGAAAACATGGACAAAACCGTGCAAAGTTCAGCTAGCAAAATGATGAGCAGTGCCGTATTCGGACAAATCATCATTCTGATTGTGTATTTGCCCATCTTCGCTTTGGAGGGCATCGAAGGCAAGATGTTCAAACCGATGGCACAAACCGTAGCATTTGCATTACTAGGTGCGTTCCTTTTGTCGTTGACCTACGTACCCATGATGAGCGCATTGTTTTTGAGCAAAAAAATAAAACATGAGCCCAATTTCTCTGATCGATTACTCATTGCTTTGGAGATAAAGTACCAACATGCACTTGAAAAAATTCTCAAATTTCCAAAAGTGGTGCTAAGCAGTGTAATCGGTTTGTTTATTGTATCGATTATTACTTTGGGATTTTTGGGAGGTGAATTCATTCCAGCGTTGGAAGAAGGTGACTTTGCCGTTGATACACGCGTTCTTACCGGTAGTAATCTGACAACCACTATCGAAAGCACCCAAAAAGCGGCACACA
>CANHBE010000284.1 GCA_947458575.1 Flavobacteriaceae bacterium
TACAAATTGGCAAAGCCACTCAAAGTTATTGGTTTTGTTCTTGTCGTAATTGGCGTATTGTCGGCTGCATTTATTCAGATTGATGCCGGGAAAGTGGGAGTGAAATCGCTTTACGGTCGAGTGCAATCGGATATTTTAGAAAGTGGATTACATGTGATCAATCCCTTACTAACGGTGACAGATTTTGATATTCAGACTCAAAATTATACGATGTCTGCCATCCATTCAGAAGGTGATCAAGAAGGCGATGATGCTATTCGAGTGTTGTCAAATGACGGTTTAGAGGTAGTCATCGACCTTACGGTTCTTTATCGAGTTGCTCCTGAGTCAACCCCTAAAATTTTGAAACAAATTGGGGTGAATTATGTTGATAAAATTGTGCGTCCGGTAACACGAACCCGCATTCGCGATAACGCTGTTTATTATGATGCTGTTGCTTTATACTCGACCAAAAGAAATGAATTTCAACAGCGAATCTTTAAGAGTATTGAGGACGACTTTAAGCAACGCGGACTTATTTTGGAGCAATTGTTAATCCGGAACATCAATCTTCCCTCATCCGTTAAGACAACAATTGAAGGAAAGATCAATGCCGAGCAAGAAGCACAGAAAATGCAATTTGTTCTTCAAAAAGAGAAACAGGAAGCAGAACGAAAAAGGGTGGAAGCACAAGGTATTGCAGATTATCAGAGAATTATCTCCACCGGACTGTCTGACAAGCAATTACAGTATGAACAAATTAAAGCGCAAAAAGAACTGGCTTCGTCACCCAATTCCAAAATCATTTTTATGAATGGAAAGAGTGCGCCCGTCATTTTATCAGATAAATAAACTGTTGTCAGTTGTTGGTTATCAGTTTGTAACAACCAACAACCAACAACCGAAAGCCAATTATAATATAGAACAACTATGGAATTACCAAAATTTCTCCTCGGAGACAACACCGATTTTCCAGATGATATTTTTATTATTCATCTTGATTATCCCAGATTTATCATAAACCTCAAAGATGATGAGGTGGAGTTTATGGAAGAAGCTGAAGATCTTGACGAAGCAGAATTAAACGCTGAAATGGAGGGATTGATAGAACAAGCAAATGCATTTTACGACCGTGAGGTAGCACGTTACGAGGAGTAATTATTTCTTGAAGTATTTCTTTAGAATCTCTTGAGCAGCCGCAAATGGTGATATTTCATCATGGGCGACTGCTTTTTTGTGCTCTTCAAGCGATGAGATAACATCAGGATCTTGAAAGAATTTTAATTTCAGTTCTTCTACGATGCTTTCCATCATCCAATTTTGATTTTGCTCTTTTCGTTTTTCATAGAAATATCGGTTAGTCTTGGTCAATTGCAAATAGTCTTCAATGGTTTTCCAAACCTGTTCTATTCCCGCACCGGTAATCGAGCTGCATGTTGTGGCTAAAGGCATCCATCCTGACTTTTTCGCCGGAAACAAATGCAGTGCTCGATGAAACTCCACTTTTGCCAGATTCGACTTCTTGATATTGTCGCCGTCTGCTTTGTTAATAACAATCATATCAGCCATTTCCATAATACCGCGTTTCATACCCTGCAGTTCATCGCCCGCTCCCGTAATTTTTAGCAAAAGAAAGAAGTCAACCATGCTATGAACAGCGGTTTCACTCTGACCAACACCAACTGTTTCAATGAGAATGGTATCAAAACCCGCGGCTTCACATAGTGTAATCGTTTCCCGAGTTTTACGTGCAACTCCACCTAAAGTCTCCCCAGAAGCTGAAGGTCGGATGTAGGCATTTTTATCTTTCACCAATTCTTCCATGCGGGTCTTATCTCCCAAAATGCTACCGTGAGATATGGTGCTGCTTGGATCAATGGCAAGCACTGCGACTCTTTTTCCAAGATTGGTGAGGTACTTTCCGAACGCCTCAATAAAGGTACTTTTTCCCACGCCCGGAACACCGGTAATGCCTATTCGTACAGATTGATTCGCGTGAGGTAAACAAGCTGCTATGATTTCATTGGCTTTTGAGAAGTGATTAGGATTGGTGCTTTCAACGAATGTGATTGCGCGGCTGAGAGATGCGATATCTCTTTGAAGAAGACCCCTAATCAATTCGAGCGATGAGGGCGTTTGCTGTCGCAATTTTTTCATATTGTCAGCAACAGCATCGTTCACAATTTCTTGTTTCGAAATACCTGCTCTTTGATGTAATGCAGAATCTTGACCTTTTGTTTTTTTCAAGCTGTCGGTGATTTTCGTAAAATTAGAAAAATTTTGAAAGAGCATCGAAATTTGGGGGCTTATTTTTGGAAAGCTTTTCAGTTTTGAACTTGTTTTTTTCTTTTTTTGACGTTCCTTTGCAGAAAAGAAACTACCATTAAATGGATAGTATAATCCTACTATTTCTTTGCCTTCTTTTGGGTTACGGATTGCAATACGTGAGCGCGTTTCCCCGAAATGCACATCTTACGCTAAACCAGTTTGTGATTTATGTTTCTTTGCCGGCATTGGCATTGTATTACATTCCTAAGGTTCAGATCAACTCTGAGTTGTTTTATCCTTTAGGTATTGCATGGTTGGGTTTTCTGTTTTCTTTCTTGTTTTTTTATGTTTTGGGAAGCAGATTGGGTTGGTCAAGAAAACTAATTGGGTGCCTCATAATCACAGCTGGTTTGGGTAATACTTCCTTTATAGGATTTCCAGTAGTACAGGCATTGTTTGGCGAAGAAGGTTTGAAGACCGCTATTATTGTCGACCAACCGGGTTCTTTTGTTGTAATGAGTACTCTGGGTATTTTTACAGCCTCATTCTTTTCAAAAGGTCAGACAGAGACCAAAGCAATTGCCAAGAAAATTTTGTTGTTTCCGCCATTTATTGGTTTCTTTATCTCATGTTTGCTCTGTATCTTTAAGCTTGATTTTCCTGCGGATTTTCAGTCGGTTTTTCAAAAATTGGGAAGCACGGTGACTCCCATCGCATTGCTTTCAGTCGGATTTCAAATTAGATATGACAAAAACAGCCAACATTGGAAATTTCTCCGTTTGGGTTTATTTTTCAAATTAATATTGACGCCTGCCTTTTTCTTTTTTTTGTATAAGATTGTCGGAAATGGTCAAGGTTTGACAGTCGATGTATCAATAATTGAGTCTGCAATGGCGCCGATGATAACAGGTACTATCCTCTCGGCTTCTTATGGACTTAAGCCAAAATTGAGTAATATGATGGTAAGCGTGGGTATTCCTCTTTCTTTTTGTACGCTTGCTTTTTGGTATTATCTGATTAAAATCTTTTAAATGCAGTCTACAGCGAAAGATAAAGACTCAGTCATCAGCAAAACGGTATTCTCTATTTTGTTCGCCATTAGTTTTGCGCATTTGCTCAATGATTTAATCCAAGCTATTATTCCGTCTGTTTATCCCATTTTGAAGGCAAAATATAATTTGTCATTTTCCCAAATTGGTCTGATTACTTTTGCTTTTCAATTTTCTGCATCGATATTGCAACCTTTTGTGGGATATTATACTGACAAGTATCCAAAACCATTTTCACAGGTCTATGGTATGTTGTTCTCACTTGCGGGTATCATCAGTTTGTCTTTTGCCAATAGTTTTGGGTGGATTGTTTTGTCGGTCATGCTTATTGGGACAGGTTCTGCGATTTTTCATCCTGAATCGGCAAGGATTTCAAATTTGGCATCCGGTGGAAAGCGGGGTTTGGCGCAATCGATATTTCAGGTAGGAGGTAATCTGGGGACGGCA
>CANHBE010000285.1 GCA_947458575.1 Flavobacteriaceae bacterium
GAACCGGCAATATTACAACCTGGTTTGGTGATGATTGTGAATTAAACAACAGCTTTACAAATCCTTTTCAAATTGGAATAAATAGCTCTACCAAAGTTCTGAGATATTCTGATACAGGCGGACAATACGCCAATGTACGTTTTGACACCACATCTAATTTTGATTTAACAGCAAACAATACATTTTCATTAAAAATATACGTACCGTCTTCAGGACTTAGCGGAAATCAAACGAATCAGGTCTCTTTGAAACTTCAAAATGGATTGATAAATGAGCCATGGTCGACACAATGTGAAATCATTAAACCGATTATTTTAAACCAATGGCAAGTGATTACTTTCAATTTTGCCAGGGATAATTATATCAATCTCAATGGAGGTTCACCCAACCCTACTTATCGATCTGATTTTAATCGAGTGGTCATTCAAGTCAATGGAGAAAATAACTCAAATCAAGTTCTCGCCTACATAGATGATTTTCAGTATACATTCGCTGCGGCGCCTGTATTTGATAATTTAGTCTGGTCAGATGAATTTAATGGCAATGGTGCCATCAGTCCATCAAAATGGTTTCATCAAACACAATTGCCCTCTATAGGAAGTTGGTATAATGGCGAATTGCAGCATTATACCAATCGTCAAGTAAATTCGTTTCTAAACAACGGAGCACTTAACATAGTAGCGAAAAGGGAAAACTTCAATGATCAAGGACATACAAAACAATTTACTTCTGCACGATTAAACTCGAAATTTGCTTTCAGATATGGTCGGGTTGAAGCGCGAATTAAGTTGCCTATTGGAGCCGGAACATGGCCTGCGTTTTGGATGCTAGGTAAGAACATTATTGAACCAGGTGCTTTTTGGAGCAGCTTGCATGGGACAGTAGCATGGCCTGCTTGCGGAGAAATAGATATAATGGAACATTGGGGAAATAATCAAAATTTTGTTCAAAGTGCCATGCATACGCCATCCAGTTTTGGTTCGACCGTAAATTATGGCGGCCAAATCATTAGCACTGCCTCAAGTGAATATCATATTTACTCATTAGAGTGGACCGACGAAAGAATGTTTTTTAAAGTTGACAACATGGTGCATTATATTTACGATCCAGTTGTAAAGAATTCAAGTACGTGGCCTTTTGATGCCGAGCAGTACCTTTTGTTAAATATTGCCATAGAATCTAATGTAGCCCCGAGTTTTAATCAAAGTACAATGGCAGTAGATTATGTAAGAGTGTACCAAGAAAGTGGATTATCAATTGCAGATGAGGTAAAACTAAATGCTATTACATTGTATCCAAATCCAGTTAATGATAATCTCACTATCGAAATTCCTCACGATTATTTGGGGATGAATGCAAAAGTCTATTCCATTTTAGGTCAAGAAATTAGCACTATTATATTAAACCAACAACAAAACAACATCGATGTTTCTACTTACCGCAGTGGGATTTACTTCATTAGGATGGAAACCGGCGGTGCAATGAAAACATTGAAGTTTCTTAAGAACTAAAATTCTTTAAAATCAACGCCATTTCTTGTTGTATTTTCCTTGCTTCTTCTCTCACTTTGATTGCGAAATTTTCTCCATGATCAGCATAGATAATCGCTCTTGAAGAATTGATTAACAGACCAATAGAATTATTTATTCCATATTTACAAACGTCTGCTAAACTGCCACCTTGCGCTCCGACGCCGGGAACTAATAAAAAATTATCCGGTACTATTTTTCTAATTTCAGCAAAGAAATCCGCTTTGGTTGCACCCACGACGTACATTAATCGATGCGCATTTTCCCATGTTTTGGAAGTTTCTAACACCTGTTGATATAGCGGTTTTCCATCAATATTCTTGGTTTGAAAATCAAAAGCACCTTCATTAGAGGTCAAAGCTAGCAAGATGGTGTGCTTGTTTTCAAAAGCCAGAAAAGGCTCAATAGAATCTTTGCCCATGTATGGCGCTACAGTCACCGAATCGAAATTGAGATCATTGAAAAAAGCTTTGGCATACATACTTGAAGTATTGCCAATATCGCCGCGTTTTGCGTCGGCTATGGTGAAGATATCTGGATATTTCTCGTTGATATAATTAATTGTTCGTTCTAAAGCCTGCCAACCTTTGATACCGTATGCCTCATAAAATGCTGTATTGGGTTTATAGGCAACACACAAATCATGTGTGGCATCGATAATTACTTTGTTGAATTCGAAAATAGGATCTTCGCGTTGCAGCAAATGCGGTGGGATTTTGTTTAAATCGACATCGAGGCCTATGCAGAGAAAGGATTTTTTTTGGTGGATTTGTTGTGTGAGTTGCTGTGTGGTCATTTGTATTGGTTTAACCGCAAAGTTCGCAAAGATTTTCGCAAGTTTCGCTATAAACTGTTATGCTGCTATGTCGCAAAGTTAAAATAGATTTTAAGATTTTACGACTTTTAAATATTAAGATATCCACGACTTACAGTCTAATTGCCATATTACCCGACTGCCCTAGCCCCGATTGGATGCGGAAATCCTTTTTTAACCCTTTCAGAGTTTTGAACTCTGAAAGGGTTGAAAAAGATTGAAGCGGAAAGCGGGACCCGAGCTCCTGAAAGGGCGAACAGGCGAAGCAATCAGCTCCTAAAAAAAATGCCACACTGAAAAACGTATGGCATCCTTATTTTGCGTCTATTTCTTCTTAAAAAACTTCGCTTTCTTTCAGTTTTTCCATATTGTTGACCAATTGGAGTTCATCGATAAACTTCTGAATCTTTCCATTCATCACACCATCCATATCGAAAACATCCATTCCAATGCGGTGATCAGTCACACGACCTTGCGCGTAATTGTACGTGCGGATTTTCGCAGAACGGTCACCTGAACTCACCTGAGATGTACGTTTGGTAGCGTCTTCCGCTTCTTTTTTGGCTAATTCTTGTTCGTACAAACGCGAACGCAAAACCGCCAAAGCTTTGTCTTTATTTTTATGTTGCGACTTTTGGTCTTGGCATTGCGCCACCAATCCGGTTGGAATGTGCGTTAAACGAACAGCGGATTTCGTCGTATTTACCGATTGACCACCTGGCCCGGATGAACAGAAGAAATCAACACGTACATCATTCATATCGATTTGCACATCGAATTCTTCCGCCTCCGGAAGTACCATTACCGTGGCTGCAGAGGTATGCACGCGACCCTGTGTTTCAGTTTGCGGAACTCGCTGAACACGATGCACGCCCGCTTCAAACTTTAAAGTTCCGTAAACATCTTCGCCGGTCACTTCGAAAATAACTTCTTTAAAACCTCCGGATGTTCCTTCATTCATATCTACTACAGAAGTTCTCCAACCTTTACTCTCACAGTATTTTGTATACATTCGGAATAAATCACCTGCAAAAATCGACGCTTCATCTCCTCCGGTTCCTGCGCGGATCTCCACCATAACGTTCTTGGCATCTTCGGGATCTTTTGGTATGAGCATGAATTTAATTTCTTCCTCCAATTCCGGCAATCGACCTTTGGCCTCCTCCAATTGCATTTTAGCCATATCTACCATCTCGGCATCAGAGCCATCTGCGATGATTTCGTTGGCTTCCTCGATATTTGCCACCAATTTGATATACTCTTCGCGCTTTTCCATCAAGCCCTTGAGTCCTTTATATTCTTGGTTCAGAGATACGTAGCGCTTCTGATCTGCAATCACATCCGGTTGAATAATCAAATCGGAGATTTCGTCGAAACGCTGCTTTACATA
>CANHBE010000286.1 GCA_947458575.1 Flavobacteriaceae bacterium
AACAAGGTTTTCCTGCTCTCTCTCAGTCAAATAGGCGCCACTTTTAACGGCTAAACTCTTAGCCATTGATTTGGCAATGGTGTCGTTTTGACTAAAGCTATTTCCCGGAATTCCGTTCTGTAAATCACTTAGTAACTCTTCAAATATACTTTCTACCTGTGCATCAGTAACGTTGGTGGGTAATCCGGTAATGACAATATGGTCGTCCTGATCGGCCCCAAACTGAAATCCGGTGTTGATCAACGAATCCTTCAATTCCTCGAGCAGGTGAATTTCACTTTTGGAAAAATACAAGTGGATGGGAAAAAGCAACTGCTGACTTGCGGCATGCTCAACGGTAATATTGGTTAGAAACAACTCATATAATATTCGCTGATGAGCTCTTTGCTGATCAATAACGATCATTCCGGACTTAATCGGATTTACAATATATTTTCTTTGAATTTGATGCGTTCGTTTGATCTCAGTTGTAGGTTCATCATCTTCAAATAATTTGGAGGCAACTGCTTCATTTTCAAACTGCATGGCTCCAACTTCAATCAGATTGTCGGTTTCATCCTTCAGACCAACATACAAACTCTCCCAACTTGGTGTCTCAATTTTACTATGGCGATATACATTTTGCTTTTGTTTTTTGTCGGTACGTTCCTCTGAAAATGGATTAAAATTTCCATCAACTTCAATCGTAGGATACGCTGCCTTTTCATTCTTGTAATGATAGGGCGTATCTAAGTTACCATCTCTATCAAAATCAAGCGAAGGAACCACATTAAACTGTCCCAAGCTATGTTTTATAGTGGCGCGAAGAATCGCATACAAAGCCTGCTCATCATCAAATTTGATCTCAGTTTTGGTAGGATGAATATTGATATCAATAGCAGTTGTAGGCACCGTTAAATACAAAAAATAACTAGGTTGCGTACCTTCTCGAAGTAAACCTTCATACGCATTCATAATTGCATGATGAAGATAGCCGCTCTTGATATAACGATCATTGACAAAAAAGAACTGTTCACCTCGGTTTTTTTTGGAAAATTCCGGCTTCCCGACAAATCCTTCAACCTTAACGATATCGGTTTCCTCCTGCACAGGAACAAGTTTCTCATTGGTTTTTCCGGAGAAAAGTGCCACGATGCGTTGTCGCAAGTTGGAAATTGGCAAAATAGCAACTTCATTGCCATTGTGATAAAAAGCAAAATGAATATTGGGATGCGCTAGGACAACCCGCTGAAACTCATCCATGATATGGCGTAACTCGATGGATTCCGACTTCAAAAAATTTCGACGCGCGGGAATATTGAAAAAAAGATTTTTGACGGAAAAAGAAGTGCCTTTTGGAACAACCGCTACTTCTTGTGAAACAAATTTACTACCCTCAATAATAATCTGAGTTCCTAGTTCGTCAAAATCTTCCCTAGTTTTTAATTCAACATGAGCAATAGCAGCAATAGATGCCAGAGCTTCACCTCTGAAACCTTTGGTATGCAGTTGAAACAAATCTTCGGCTTTTCTTATTTTAGATGTGGCATGACGCTCAAAACACAATCGAGCATCGGTTACGCTCATTCCTTTTCCATTGTCAATGACTTGGATCAGCGATTTTCCGGAGTCTTTGATAATCAACTTAATATCAGAAGCATTAGCATCTACTGCGTTCTCCAATAGCTCTTTCACTACCGAAGCGGGTCGCTGAACTACTTCACCAGCGGCAATCTGATTGGCAACATGATCTGGGAGCAATTGAATGATACTAGACATTACTTCTTTTTAAGCTTGATTTTTGACTTACGCGAACAAATTTAACGAAATTCCGGCAGCTTTTAGGGCCAAGAATATCATAAAAAAACCCGCTTTCACTCAGCAGGTCTTTTATTAAGCTACTATTTGTCTTCCAGTTTTCGCGGCTGATTTTCTATTAATGCTTGCCCGGTCGTTAGCTCCTGAAGATTTGCAGGGATCGGATTTAGTTTAGATTGCTTTCGCAAATACGCCATTTTAATAGCAGCAATGGCAGCTTCTGTTCCTTTATTGCCATGAATACCACCACTGCGGGCTATCGACTGTTGTTCTGTATTGTCTGTCAAAACACAAAAGATAACCGCCGCATCGGAAAGCACATTAAGATCTTTTATTCCTTGTGTAACACCTTCGCAAACAAATTCAAAATGCATCGTTTCGCCCTTTATGACGCATCCGATGGCTATAACCGCATCTACATTTTGGGTTTCGATCATTTTCTTCGAACCGTATATCAGTTCAAAGCTTCCCGGCACATTCCATCGAATGATATTTTGCGGCAATGCGCCACAATCTAACAAAGCATGTTCAGCACCATTGTAAAGACCATTTGTAATATGATCGTTCCATTCTGAAACAACAATCCCAAACCGAAAATCTTTCGCGTTTGGGATTGAATTTTTATCGTAATTAGATAAGTTTTTATTTGCAGTCGCCATGGCTTTTGGTTTTGCGGTTTAACATTGAAACCGAGACTCGGCCAAATTTCACATTACTGTGCTAAACCAATTAAAGCATCAATTGTAGCTCCTTCAGATGTACTTTCGTACTTTTCCTTTATTTCTGTAAAATATTTAAGTGCATCTGCTTTCTTTCCCATCTGAAGAGCAATTTGTCCTGCCTTGAGCAAAAATCTTGGAGTTGTCAAGTCGTTTTTATTCATTTCTGACGCTTTGATATATTGCTCTAGCGCTTGACCAGTTTGATTTTTCTCAGCATAAGCGTCGCCAATTGCACCAACTGCAAGTACGCTCAAAATCATATCATCCGATTTAAAGCTCTCCAACGAAGAAATGGCTTCCGCGTATTTTCCTGTGTTTAAATAACAAATACCTGCATAGTAATGAGCCAAATTTCCGGCGTCGGTTCCGGAATACTTATCTGCAATTTCAACAAATCCGAGACCTTCTTTCGAACCCTTTAAGCATAAATTGAACAGTGAGTCAGAACTCGTAGTTGCATCAACAGCTTTTTGGAAGTTTTGTTGTGCTGCAAAAATTTCAGTTGCCGCCTCATCTTCTCTCGGTTGAACAATAAACTTCTGATACAACAAGTAGCTTACGGTTACCAAAGCAATCGCAGCTAATACGCCAAGGATATACTTTTGATTTCTGGCAACCCATTCTTCGGTCTTAGATGCGGTCTGATCCAACGAATTAAAGACACCAGCAGTCGTACTATCTTTTTCATCTACTTTAACATCTTCCAAATATGCCGAATCTTTTTCTGCTTTCTCTTTTGGAGCTTTGTAACCTCTCTTGTTATATGTTGCCATTTATTTTAAATTTATGAGCCGCAAAAATAAAATTTTTATTGAAACACTCGCAAAAAAAATTGATTTAATATGTCTTTTTTTTCGGAAAGAATAAAATCGAAAGCGCAATGATTACGAAGAGAACAGAAAAATCTACCGAAATAATTGTATCATGACACTTTTCAATAAATTTTTCAATAATTTGCAGCCTGAAATCAAAACACCTCCGTGCATTTTTAAGGCATATTTATTAGGGCTTGAAGACCGATGTATTTAAAATCAATTTCACTTTTCAATTACAAGAATTTCTCCAACGTAGATTTCGATTTCGATGTCAAAATTAATTGCTTCGTTGGCAGAAATGGTGTGGGAAAAACGAATGTATTAGACGCCATTTATCAATTGGCTTATGGCAAGAGTTACTTTAATCCGTTGGCCATTCAGAATATCAAACACGGTGAA
>CANHBE010000287.1 GCA_947458575.1 Flavobacteriaceae bacterium
CTACTCCGCCAAACAAAGAAATCAACAAAACTGCTCTAGGAGCAACAGAGACAGTAGCCTGGGAATACAAGGAGAATGTAGTTGATCTCATACAAAGTTTGAAGAAAGAAAACATCAATGTCTACGCTATTGAGCAAGTACAATCAGCTGTTTTTTTGCAAGACTTTTTAGTAAATAAAGACAAAAAATACGCTGTTGTCTTTGGGAATGAAGTTTTCGGCGTAAACCAGAAAGCGATTGAAGTTTGCAACGGAAGCATCGAAATTCCGCAACTAGGAACAAAACACTCCTTAAACATATCTGTAAGCGCGGGAATAGTTATATGGGATATCTTTAAGAAATATCATTATTAGTTTGTGATCTTGTCTCGAATCGCCTCCAACACAAAAACATAATCTTCTTGTTTTCGTACAAAATCTTTGTCCGAAACATCAATAATCAAAATATTCAAATCGGTTTGGGACTTGATGTAATCGAGATAACCCCGATTAATACTCTCTAAGTATTGTGCTGGAATATCTTGCTCATAAGCTCTACCTCTATGTTTAATATTTTCCAGCAATCGTTCAGTGTTCTGGTACAGATAGATATACAAATCTGGCTTGGGCATTTCCTTGTATATAATCTCAAACAACTTGCGATATAAGCGATACTCATCATCTGTCAAGGTAACTTTGGCGAATATTAAAGATTTGAAAATATGGTAATCGGCAATAATGAAGTCCTTGAATAAATCAAACTGCGCTAAATCGTCGGCAATTTGCTGATACCGATCTGCTAAAAAAGACATTTCCAGTGGAAAAGCATATCGACTCTGATCTTGATAAAACTTGGGTAAAAATGGGTTGTCAGCAAATCTTTCAAATACTGTTTTTGCATTAAAATCTTCTGCAATCCTTGTCGTCAAAGTAGTCTTGCCCGCACCAATATTGCCTTCAATAGCAATGTAATTGAACGTATCTAAAGCAATTCGCTTTAAGGGAAAATCAAGTGGTTGAATCAATTTACATTGACTCTTGTCCTCTGATGCTTTGAGTATCTCAGGTAAGTATTTTTGCAAAATCGGATGACGCCAATCTAAATTCAAATCGCGCATCGGAATCAAAACAAACAAACGCTCCTGCATAAAAGGATGCGGAACAGTCAAATTCTTTGAAACAATAATCTCTTCATCAAACGCAATTACATCTATATCAATCGGTCGAGACTGATATCCCTCAGATCCGGATCGAACACGCCCCAAAATTCCCTCTATGCCAAGAACATTAGCAAGTATTGTGTCGGCATCGCTTTGACTGTGCAACAACAAAGCACAATTATAAAAGGGTTCGCTTTCAAAACCCCAAGCTGGCGTTTCGTATAGATTTGAAACTTTAACGACGGTGCCAACGCTATTATTTATTAATTCAATCGCCTTCTGAATATTCTCCAACCGATTCCCTTGGTTGCTTCCTAACGACAAAATTACTTGATGTTGCGTGCTCATATTAACGGCAAATTAAGTAAAAGAATTTTAGAATAGAAGTATATTTGCATCGACTGTTAATAAAATTAATTAAGGTTGGTTTTTGTAAATTTTTGCAGTCCGATTAAACTACTGAAAATTAAAACTATGAAATTTTTGGCAAATGTATTAGCCACCATTGTTGGCCTTTTTGTTTTTTGCATGATCTTCTTTTTCGGACTAATTTTTCTTGCGGCCATTTTCGGCGGAGGCTCTGAAAAAGTTCCGGTTGAAAGCAACTCTGTAATTGTGCTTGATCTGTCAAAAGTATCTCTTGACTACGCGGGAAAATTCAATTATAAAGAACTTGACTATTTTGACGTCAAACATGATGGTCTTTCAGACGTGGTAAAAGCGATTGAAACTGCAAAAGACGACAGTGATATTAAAGGAATTTCTATTCTGAATAACAACTCAAGCCTCGGTATGGCTCAAATAAAGGCCGTTCGCGCAGCCCTAGAAGATTTCAAAAAGTCAGGAAAATTTGTCTTTTCCTATGCCAATTACTTTACTCAAAAGGAATACTACCTCAACTCGGTTGCAGATAAAATCTATCTCAATCCTATTGGGGAAATGGAGTTTAAAGGTTTGTCCTCAGAATTATTATTTCTAAAGGATTTTCAAGAAAAGTATGGGATTAAAATGGAGGTGATCAGACATGGCAAATACAAAAGTGCCGTCGAGCCTTTTCTCGAAAATAAGATGAGTGACGCCAATCGGGAACAAATAACTTCTTTACTCAACTCTTTGTGGACAACAATGTTGAAAGACATTTCAAAAAGTCGCGGAATTGCTGTGACAAAACTGAACCAAATCGCAGATCAACTTGGAGCACGAACTCCTGAAATGGCAAAAATGCAAGGTCTGGTTGATGTAGTATCATACGAGGATGTCTATCACCAGGAGATTAAGAAAATATTAGCCGTTAAGAATAAAGATGAATACCATACGATTTCAATACTAGACTACGCTTTAAACGTTGCTACAAGTTCATTTGAGTCTTCTTCCAAAAATAAAATCGCCGTTATCTATGCCCAAGGCGATATTGGAAGTGGTGAAGGCGATGTCAATGTTATTGGAGAAGGCTCTATTCGGCGTTCTCTTCAACAAGCTCGTGAAAATGATAAGATTAAGGCTATCGTCCTTCGTATAGATTCTCCCGGAGGAAGCGGATTGACTTCTGATTTGATTTGGAGAGAAATCGAAATAACCAAGAAAGTAAAACCGGTCGTTGCTTCAATGGGAAATATTGCTGCTTCCGGTGGCTATTACATTGCCTGTAACTCCAATACTATTTTTGCCGAAGACAACACCATCACCGGTTCAATTGGTGTTTTTGGTTTGCTCCCTAACTTTTCTCAATTGGCGACAAAAATGGGAATAAATGCCGAACAAATTACTACCAATAAAAACGGAAATGATTATAGCATTTTCAAACCCTTGAGCGAAAATTACAAGTTTATTGCTCAGGAAGGCGTTGAAAAATTTTACAGCACATTTCTAGCGCGCGTTGCCGCAGGACGAAAAATGTCGATTCAGCAAGCTGATGCTGTCGCACAAGGTCGCGTTTGGACTGGATCTGAAGCGTTAAAAATTGGCTTGATTGACAAAATCGGCGGACTAGACGCAGCTGTACTTCATGCTGCGAAATTGGCCAAAATAAATGACTACAAGACGCAAAACTTTCCTTCCTATGAAAAAGATTTTGGCGACTTCCTTGGCAATCTTGGCGTTCCATTTATGAAGACAAGAGAAAATTTGATCAAAGAAGAGCTTGGCGAAGAAAATTATAAGATTATTGAACAAATAAAGAGAATTCAGTCGAGAACAGGAGTGCAAGCCAGTTTGCCTTTTGAACTCGTAATCCATTAGCTATAAGAAAAATAACCTTTCCACGTTTCACAACATAAAAATTAAGCCATGATAAAGAAAATACTAAAAATTACAGCTGCCATTTTGTTGCTTCTTTTGCTTTCCTTGTTTGCTATACCTTTTCTCTTCAAAGATCAAATTAAAGCTAAAATTACGGATGCCATTAACGAAAAAGTTGATGCAAAAATCTCTTTTGCAGATGCCGATCTGAGCTTGTTTAAAAGTTTTCCGCAAGCCAACGTAAGCATTGAAAAACTGCTTATCATCAATAAAGCGCCATTTGCAGGCGACACGCTGATTTCTTTGGGACAAATCAACTTAAAAATGTCTGTGAAGGAACTTTTCA
>CANHBE010000288.1 GCA_947458575.1 Flavobacteriaceae bacterium
AAAAAAGGCTTGTATTTTACCTTAGCAGGACTTGTGCTAACGTTGATTATGCTTTTCGTCTAGGATGAAATTTGAATAGCAGTCTAATGCCATTAGTTTTCTGCACAAAGAAATGAAGCAAGTAACAAACATTATCCAGTAAATGATTTCGGCTTCTGCCGTTGAGCTTTCCAATTTGAGATAACTAAGAAGAATTTGGTTTTGTGTTGATTTATCTTTGCAATCGTTCGTGCTGTTAAATCTAACAATAACTCCTATGTCGTTGGGGTCGCTTTTATCTCACCTTCGCCATACAAACTGAACTCGCGAGATAAATTACTTCATTGGGCGAATTGGCGTCCACTTTCAATGTCAGGTTTTTTCTCTTGGTTTCGTCCATGCGTGAGTATTTCAAATCTGAGTCGGCATACTTCCATGCCGCGTCCAATTGCTTTTTGACATCACCCGCTTCTTTTAGTTTGCGTTGTGCCTTGAAGCTTTCATAAAGCCCCGTCAGCGCAAAACCATTTTTTGGCCAGGTGGTCAAGTCCTCGGTATAGATTTTCCCAGGCTCGACATAGTCGCCCACATTCATCAACACGTTACCCAACAGGTGCCGTACCGAGAAAAACCAATTGGGTGGTTCGTGGTAATTCAGATTATCTTCACCCCAGATTATGCGTTAAGAATTGAATCTTGACTTACAAAGCTTACGAATCCCTTCTAGCGTCAGGATTGTTACGGTTTAACCTCTTGGCGCTTACTGTCAGAGTCATACATTTTATCGTCTGACTTGACTCCCTCAGGGTGTGATCATTTCCTATGGGCCAAAAGAAGGCAATTTTGAATCTTGTGTAGCCATGATTTCTGTCGCTGCCGATGTACTGGTTGAAGTTCATCAATTGGCATAAAAAGAAAGGCACAATTTTGAAGTTGACAGTGGGTGTTGAGCAGGTGGCCGCTAAGTAAAAAAGGATCGTTGGAATCAGCTATTGAGGAGAGGCCTTCCCTATTTGGGGAGGGCCTTTTTTCTGGTAATTTTTGGATAGCCACAAGAAGAACTCTAAGATGGCAATGTTGATTAACCAACTTGCCCAAGCGATAACTGCATATGCCTGGGGTTGACTTAAATCAAAGTAGAATGAGGAGAAGAAAATGTACAAACGCAATGTAATGGCTGCCAAAGTCAGTGAAAAACTGCGCCACATCCATACCTCATGAGCCGCCACATCTTTTTTTCTAATTTTTAGAACCGCAATTGTTGTAAAATAAAACCACAACAAGCTTTGCAACAAAAAGCTAACAAGAACGGTTGCCCCCCGATTGACAAAAAAACTCATGACCAGACCAGCTGGAGCAGCGAAGAGCAAAATACCATAGACATAAAAATATCCTACTTTCCGATGAGCATTAATCCATTTTTTTCGGAAACGTGAAGAGACTTGAATAAAACCTGCAAGTAGGATCAGCCCACCTACAACAACGTGGCAATAGTAAAAAGGAAGATAGTAACCACTAGCAACGGCAGAGGCTTTAATCTGCAGAAACCCATAAGTTGGGTCAAAATTCAAATAGGTGAGCGCGTTAATGGTCAATGCTAGCCCGAGAAACAATAGTATACCCCAGCTAACATTTTTGAGAATTTGCAGAATCACATTAAATGGGCTTCACTACTAGGCCTAAAATCTTGGTAAGAAAATCAAGATTATGTCTATCAATTTCAGATGCCTTTGCGTAAACGTCATCATAGGAGGCGATTGTAGGCTTGTACCAATCCCAATTTTGAAATCTTTGCGATTCGTTAGGATCAGTGATTATAAAGCCATTATCTGCTAGTATCTCATTCCGTAAAAAAGTTAGAGTCTCCTTCGACAAAAAGTTAGAATTTCCCTCTCCTCCATTTTCGAAATCGTATGTTTTAAAGTCTCCAGACAGATAGCTACTGTCAATTTTGATAAATTGGGTAAACTTAAATCTTCTGTTTGATTTTAATTCCGATAAAGTATTTCCGTCAAAACTGAAATAATTGTAGTCAGGAAAATTTTGTTCCATAATATCATCCGGCCCCATTGTTTCATTTCTAAACTTTGATTCGAATAGACTATCTGTGAGTTTGTAAAACTTAAAATCATAATCACCATTTGTTTTAATTCTACTTACCGTTTTACTTTTTTTATTAACCACACTTACAGAGTGCGTTGTGTAAAATTCACCTCGCCCACCTACATACTTAGTTTCAAAATTGGAAACAAAAACATCGATTGCATCCGAAATACTAAAAGGCTTCTCATTTTGATTTTCAATGTATTCATTTCCATATTGGTAAAATAAATTGCCCTTATCTTTCGATCCGATAAATCCAGATTCAACGGGATCAAAAATTCCATTTTGAGATAGAAATGATGGGATAACGATCAAAGAAGTGGGAACAAAAGCATCCACGTTTTGAGGTATTAGCATTTGAATCATTGTTTGATAGTCACTTCCAAAAACAAACTTGCTCTCTGTTAGGTATTCAAAATTACGGATGTGATTCTCTGCCTCGTTGGATGGAAAATTTTTATGGAACCCGTAGCCTGCGTCTAACCAACCGAATAAAGAATCTTTTTTTACTAGTGCAATGGCTTCTCCTTTTTTATAGGGGAACAACCAAGTATATTCTATTGGTATGAGGACACTTCCATCCATTGAGTAGTATCCAATTTTACCACTTCGCTTCACTTCTACTGCATTATTTAAAACAATTCCAGGACTACCTATTAAATCAAATTCAACAGGAATAACTATTTTCCCATTCTCGTGGATCAGACCCATCTTGCACAAGGGATATGATTTTCCATTTAACGAATCGAGAACATAATTTCCGTTTGTTGCGTAGTAATAGGCTGTATCTTTATATTGGACATACCAGATAACGCTATCGTAGTTTTTTTGCAATTCGATCGAGCGATCGTAGAATCTCTTGACATCTGAGAATCGTTTCGCTAGTATGTCTTTGTTTTCTACTTTACTCTTAATTGACTTGTAACTGGTGTATAATTCTTCACCGACAAAACGGTTGATGTAAAATTTTCCGTTTTTTTGCTTTATCAACTTTAGAGTTAACTGCTTTACGATCACTGGTTCTCCAGTCCCTACCAATGCTACTGGTAAATTAACAATTAAATAGCCCGCATCCCATTCCCCGGTAGCTTCGTCAAACAGTATGCGGGAAGTAATAGACTGGGGATCTTTGTTTTGTAAAACCGATATGCCTTTCAGAATTTCTTCATCACTTTGACCAGAAAGAAACATAGATAATATCTCGGAATCACTGTTTTTCAAAGCATTTCGAAAGTCAGCCAAAAATTGTTGTGCATTTTTGTCCAACTGGTCATTTTTGGTCACGGTGCACGAAGCAATTGCGAAAAAAAGGCCGAGCGCAACGATTGATGCTATTTTGTTCATTGATAATGAGTTTGGTTATTGCAATTTATGAAATATTACCACGGATCAACTGACCCCATTTTAGATTTTTCTGGGATAGTCGGGTATTTTATACCCCTCTGTAATTTTGCGACCAATAATTCTACTAATCGTTTGACTTAAACATTTGGTTGGGGAAGGATGTTCGGTAAGGCGCGAAAAAGAAAGTATGGCATCTGAAAGGGAGTTTACCAACCTCATAGAAGAAAACCGGGGCATCATCTTTAAGGTGATACGCCTTTATGTAA
>CANHBE010000289.1 GCA_947458575.1 Flavobacteriaceae bacterium
ACGACAGTTTAAAAGGAAGAACGCCCGTTAGCGTCCATTTAAATGCCGATATGCCCTATAAAACTTATCGTAGGAATAAAGAAATAATTTATCTAAATTTGAATTGAAAACAGAGTAAAAATCTGTCAACCTATTTCAGGACGCTACAAGACGACACAACGAGCCAAGAACAAATGACATACAGATTTTAAACCTTGAATAATTTTAATAATCAAAAGGAAAACAGGAAGCGGAATATGAAAAAAATAATAACATTTCTAGCACTAATAACTTTTACGACAAATGTAAAAGCTCAATTCAATTTTACACCTATAACACAACTCATCACAGACAGCATTGGCGTCATTGGTCAAGCTGGACAAAACTGTGGATTTATGATAGTGCAAGGCGATAGTGTTATCTACGAGCAGTACTGGGGAACTTGGAACAATAATACGTATCAAGCAATTGCCTCAGGCTCAAAAATGCCGTCAATGGCATTGATTATGAAGTTAATTGACGAAGGATATTTATCGCCAAACGATACCGTTCAAAATTTTCTTCCAAGCTTCAGCGGAAAGCCAATAATAACACTTCACCAGTTGATGAATCATACTTCTGGTCTCCCTGGACAATCGCCCTTTATCTCTGATAACAGTATTACATTGCAACAAGCGGTAGATAATATTGGATTGAATACTCCCATGTCATTTACGCCTGGCACTGAATTTCGATACGGTGGTGTAAGTATGCACGTAGCAGGAAGAATGGCTGAAATTGCAACAGGAATGAGTTGGGATAGCCTTTTTCAGCAAAAAATTGCAATTCCTCTGGGAATGACAAATACAGACTATGTAGCTTTAGGAGCAACAACGAACTATCGTATAGCCGGTGGAATGGGCACCACTATGCCAGACTTTTCTAAACTCCTTACTATGCTTCTGAACTATGGCGAGTTCAATAACGCTCAAGTTATTGACTCTTTAACCGTGAAAATAATGCAAAGTGACCAGACAAATGGCGTTCCATTGAATGGCACTCCTTATTCAGGCGACCCGTTAAGAGAAAATTTCAGATATGGATATGGTGTTTGGGTTGAACAAGAAACCAATGGTGAAACAACACAATACGGTAGTCAAGGTGCTTTTGGTTTTACGCCTTGGATTGACCGTTGCAGAAATATTGCCTGTGTATTTTTTGTACGAAGAACATTAGGAATTATTCAACCAACTCATACTCAATTAAGAAATCTCGTGGAGCAAATTATTCCAATAAAATTACAGCAACCGACCATAACACTTAACGGCAATCAATTGCAATCAAGCTACCAAAACGGTAATCAATGGTATTTGAATGACACAATACTGACAGGGGAAACGAATCAATTCATTAACCCAACGCAAAGTGGTAATTATTCGGTTAAATATACTTCTGAAGAAGGCTGTGAGATTTTTTCAAATGATTTTAACCATACAGTGTTGGGCATATCTGATATTCTTAATGAAAATAAAATATTGTTTTATCCTAACCCTGCTAACACCATACTTTTCATTAAAACAGAAGATAATTCTTTGTCCCAATACCAAATCTATAATTCTATCGGACAGATGTTGAAACAGGGAAAATTAACTGAAAATAGTGTTGATGTGTCAGGCTTACCCAAAGGCATTTACTTAATACAGTTGAATTTTAAAAATGGGCAAATGTTCCATTCGAAATTCATTAAAGATTAGGACAATGAAAAGAATAGTTATTACTGTAGCAGTTTGTTTGTTATGCATTTCATTGCAGGCTCAAACAGCTAGTTACGATTGGCTAAAATCTTTAAGTGGTTCGAACGATGATGTTGCAAGAGGGGTTTGTTTAGATAGTTTAAGCAATGCTTATATTACTGGAAGCTTTTCTGGAACTACAACTATTGGTGGGCAAACCCTTACATCGAATGGAGCAACTGATATTTTCATTGCAAAATTAAACGCTAATGGCAATTTGGTTTGGGCTAAATCATTTGGGTCAGTAAGCTTAGATTACGCATTTGATATTGATTGTGAAGCAGGCGGTAATTTTTTCATAACAGGTGGGTTCAGACAAACAATGACATTAATGCCGAACACAACAATAACCAGTACTGGTGGGCTTGATTTGTTCACGGCTAAATTTAACACCAATGGCGATTGTTTATGGGCAAAAACCGCAACAGGTACATCTTCTGAATATGGGAATGAAATAGTAGCCACTTTTAATGGGAATGTGGCTGTAATAGGCAATACGCAAGGTACGATTTTCATCGAATCTGATACCCTTTTACATTTAGACAGTACCGATTTATTTGTGGTAAAGTATGATGCAAACGGAAACAAAATCTGGAGCAAAGGTTTACCAGGAATGGGTAATGCAGGCGGTAGAGCTATCAGTAGCGATGATTTTGAAAACACATACATAGCTGGCTCTTTTGAAGGAAATATTCTTATTGATACTGTAGTTATCAATTCAACAACTGCAGCCAACAACGATATTTTTATTTCCAAATTTTCTCCTAGTGGAGCTTTGATTTGGGCCAAACAATTTGGTGGCATAGGCGATGATTATGCAAGAGGTATTGATATAGATGCAAGTGGCAATATCTATGTATCAGGTGTTTTTTCTAATTCAATAGATTTTGATGGATTAATATTAACTGCAGCTGGCTCATCTGATATTTTTTTAATAAAAATGGATAGTAACGGAAATATTATTTGGGGTAAAAAAATTGGGAATAATGGTACTGAAGAGGGCTGTGAAATAGAGGTAAATGAGAATGGAGAAGTATTCATTACTGGTGGATTTTCGCAATCGATAACACTCGGTTTAACTAACTTCAATTCGATAGGATTTAGAGATGTTTTTATAGCCCAACTAGATAGTTCAGGGAACTTCATTTGGGCAAAAACAGCTGGAAGTATTCAAGATGATGTTAATTATGCTATCGGGCTGAATAGAATAAATGAAGATATATGCACCATAGGAACTTATTCCGGTACGTTTACAGATGGTATTCATTCAATCACATCAATTGGCGGAGTTGATAGCTATATCTCAAAAATTCAAAGTACAAACCCATTAGGGATTAATACTATCACAAGTGGCAATAGAATTCTGATTGTTTATCCCAATCCAGCAAACACATTCATCAATGTTGACTGCAAAAAAGGCTATCAAATTTATAGTTCAACAGGACATTTGGTTAAACAGAGTAGCCATGCAACAACTCAAATCACTATTTCAGACTTGCCAACTGGACTTTACATTCTAAATACAGAAGAACAAGTGGGACGATTTATAAAGACAGACTAAACCAACGCATTACAGAGACAGTAATATATGACAACAAAGCAGACGACAGAAAAAGAAGGGCGAAGGCATAACACGGGTTTGGCAAAAGTGGCGGTTCAGTGCTCCGCAGACACATTTGTGGTTAATCAAAATTTGGTTCCCAGCATCAACATTTGTGGTGAAAATCGCCACCTTCGCCAAGCCCGAAAACGTTAGCAGCAATTTGAATGAACGAATCGTCCTAAAATAGGTTGACTATAAATTAAACACTTTTAGTATCCTATGACAACACCAAAAAAGACAACATGTCGAAAAAATGAGTATCAAAAAGTTAGCTTTGATCTCAAACTTTCTATCATTGCCGAAATTAATAACGGACAAATCTCTGCCAATTATGC
>CANHBE010000290.1 GCA_947458575.1 Flavobacteriaceae bacterium
ATACTTAATACTTAGCAATTGGTACGGTGGAGTTTTTGCCCAAAGTCCAAGACGTCGGCTAAATTATAAATTTTTATGAGGTATCAAAAAAAAATCATCCAACAAGTGTTGAATGATTTTTTGGTTTTGATTGGCATTGACTATTGCCTTGTGACGCTTCCACCCGAAGTTGATTTTTTGTTGACGTTTTTGGGATCGTTGTGATAGTTTATCGATCCACCACTGGAGGCATCAGCATTTATAGTCACCAAAGGAAAAACTTCCATACTGCTGCCACTCGATGCACTTGCAATAATATTATTAGCCATGAGTTTTTTTGCATCGATGCGACTACCGCTCGAGGAAGCACATTCGAGTTCTAGTGATTTCCCCATAATTTGTATCGTGCCGCCTGATGAAGTTTCGCATGTTGTCTTTTCAGCTTCGAGTGCAGCATTGATAAAGGAACCGCTGCGAGCTTGGATATCAATTGCCTTGCAAATAATGTCGCTTTTGGTCGTAAATCGCGCTCCACTACTGATTTTGATTTTTTCAATAGTTGGCATTTTAATGAATACCTTTTTCATTTTGACATTTCGATAACTATTGAAGTCTGAACTAATTTTAAGCGTTCGGTTGCTGATTTCAGTTTTGATATGTTTTTGCAAGTTATCGTCAGCCATGACAACGACAGCTGTTTCTTCTCCTTGTTCCACTTCGATATCAAGTCCATTACCTGCCTCAATGCTAACGAAATTTTGTTCAACGATACGCTTTTCGCTTACCACATTTCCGCTTCCTTCAATAGTATTAAGCTGACAGGAGTAAATCAGAACTACTGTAATAACAACAAAGCCTACGAGTCTCGTTAGTTTCATTTTTATTTTGTCTTTATCGTAATTCCGTCCTCGTTAATTTTCACGCTTTTTATTTTTTTGTTCTCACTCTCATTTTTGCTCTTCTTAATCAAGATGCCATTTTCATTCAAAGTTACGCTTGTACCTGTAGAATCGTTAGGTTCTTCAGCTCCTTCAATGTTGATCGTACCTTCTAGTTTTTCTGCGCCTTCGACGTCATTCCACTCGTTTTCTTCCGGCGGACAGTCAAGACATTTAATCTTGTTTTTATCAACACGGTAGGTGTATAAATCCGAACTGAAATGCAAATTAAAATAAGAATCATCAGAGTCGTCATAATTTTGAAGGCTGGCATCTGGTCTCAGGAGAATCCCAATTGGTAAGTACAAATAGACTTCAATCTGCTGATCGCGGTATTTGTTTTTGAGGTCTGTAATTAGATAATTATCGAGAATCAGCTCATTGCCTTCCATTTTATAATTATACGAAATTTTTTCGGCGGTTTTCTTTGCTAAGGAAAGAGATCGACCTTTCGCTTTTCTCTCAATTTGAATAAAAGGTGTTTTTTCATCTGTTTTGACTATGTACAATCTAACATCATTCGAATAGATGACTTTATTCCCGCTTGCATCTTCAGTGACTATAAAATTATCGTTATCGTCGATGTCATTAGCGTAAAAATCGTTGTATTGGAACCTGATTCGCAAGGTGTCATTTGGTTTCAATGGCAACTGTTCTTTCTTGAGATATGTGCCGTCAACAGCGAACTCTGTAGCTTGACGAATTCCCACAGAAATTAAAATTCCCAATGAAATTAGCCACAAAGCCAACAGTGTATATCTTGCAATTGAGCCAATCGATTTCATGTTAGGAGACAAGAGTTTGAACCCTAATAGCATTAGGAAAAAGAATGGGATTCCAATGGCACAAAACATCAGTAGTCCAAACACCCATAAAGGATACTCAGCAACATTTCCGGCTTCGAAGAATGTTTGCCATGGGAAATCGATGA
This sequence comes from Flavobacteriaceae bacterium, assembly GCA_947458575.1. Lineage (GTDB taxonomy): Bacteria > Bacteroidota > Bacteroidia > Flavobacteriales > Flavobacteriaceae > Flavobacterium. The sequence goes on from CANHBE010000290.1 coordinate 1,849, forward strand.
ATGCAGTTGAACCAATTGTAAATACGCCGATAAACAAAATGACTAATGTTGCGATACTGGACATAATGAGGATAACACCAAGAACTTTTGCAAATACTTTAAGAATGGTCATAAGAACTTCACTAATTCCGCCGGTAAATTTTTCAACGCCCGATTTTACTTGGTTTCCCATCTTATCATAGTTAGCGTTTTTGAATTTCTCTGAAACTGATTCAAACTCCTCTTTTACCTTTTTCTCGATGTTGGAAATTGTGATTGGTTCTCCTTTCATTTCAAGTTTCTCTGAAGTTGTGATTGCTTCCGGCATAACGATCCAAAGGACGATATAGGCAACGATTCCAGACCCAAAACCGGCAAAAACCAGTACAACTAGTAAAAGTCTTAACCATACAGCATCAACACCGAAATAATGACCTAATCCCGCAGCAACGCCACCAATCATGCCGGTATCTTTGTCTCTGTAAAGTTTCTTTTTAGTTCTTGCTGAGGTGCTAAAATCGTTTGTTTCTGAACGATTCTCCTCTTCATTGTCAATTCTGTAATCTTCAGGTTGACCCATAACAGCGATGATCTCGTCTAATTCTTTTAGATTAATCACTTGTTTTTCATTGATATGTTTTTCCGCTACCAATTCAGCAATTCGCATTTCGATGTCTTTCATGATTTCATCTTGACCGTTTGAATTGGAGAGCGATCGTTTGATGGCATCAAAGTACCGTGACAATTTTTGGTATGCATCTTCGTCAATGTGAAAAAACATACCGCCTAAATTTATGTTTACAGTTTTATTCATGACTTTTATTTTTGTGTTGTTATGATGTTTACAGCGTCTGATAGTTCTTTCCAGGTGCCGTTTAATTCGTTTAAAAATGCTTTTCCTATTTCGGTCAATCCGTAATACTTGCGCGGTGGACCGGATGTGGATTCCTCCCAGCGGTAGGTCAGTAATCCGTCATTTTTTAATCTGGTCAAGAGCGGATATACTGTACCTTCTACGACGAGTAGCTTCGCGTTTTTCAAGGTGTCTAGTATCTCTGATGTGTAGGCATCCTTTTCTTTCAAAACGCATAGGATACAAAACTCGAGAACACCTTTTCGCATTTGGGCTTTTGTGTTTTCAATATTCATGACTTTATTTTTTTTTTGGATAATAGATATAGGTTGGTGCAATCATTAGTTTAATGACAATGCACGATTAAGAAGTGTTTTTTGGTAAGTGACAGCTTCCTCATTTAGTGCGAGGTCTTTCGGGAATCCGAAGTAGGTCACTTTGGCTTGATCTGCAACTTCTACCGAAAGTACAGAATAACCATTGATGGCTGCAACAGAATTTCCGAAGGATCTAATCGTAATTTCTTTTGTTGTGTAGTTTCTGGCGTTTAATGCAGAAGTGTGTGATGTCTCCATTATGGCTTCATGACTTCTGCCGGTTAAGTTGATCTTCGAATTGTTTTGAAAAGCACCAGTAAATCTATCAGATTCAATTTTACCGTCAAATTTGGCGTTTTTGCCAGCGTGCAGAGAAGCGATGTTTTCAATTTTCAAATTTCCCTTTAGGCATCCACCGGAATTCAGCATAATCTTCATATTTTTCGTGTGTAACTCTTCAGCAATTGTGACTTTTGCGTTGCCGTCGATGGTTAGTTGATCCAGATTGTTTGCAGTTAAGTAAACCTTTACTCTTGGCATCTCACTGATTTGTTTTTTGTTTTCACAGACATTGATAGTATGCGTTTCTTTACTGACTTTCGTCATGACGTTTTTTATAGTAGCTTGACTATCGGCTTCAATTCGAATCGATGGATTGTAGCCA
>CANHBE010000291.1 GCA_947458575.1 Flavobacteriaceae bacterium
ATTGGGGTTCCTTTTGGCCATACGTTGATTGCTTTTGAATCGACATTAAAAGGATTGGACAAATTGCTTTTGAACGAAGCTAAAATTGCAGAAGATCTAGAAAAAAATTGGGCGGTCGTGGCGGAAGCTATTCAAACGATTTTGCGTCGCGAAGGTTATCCGAATCCATACGAAGCGCTGAAAGGTTTAACGAGAACCAATACGACTATCGACAAAAAAGCGATTCATGACTTCATCGAAACTTTAGACGTTTCGAAAGCGATTAAGAAAGAATTATTGGCGATTAGTCCGAGTAATTATTTGGGGATTTAGATTTTTTACCGCAACGTTCGCAAAGGTTTACGCTAGAATCGCTAGGTTTTTTCTCAAAAATTTACAATCAACTTTGGATGCTATGCGCGAAAGAAAAAGGCTAACCAAGTGTTCCCGTACTTTTTATCTTATTGCGCTCCTTGCGGTTACATCTTCACAAACTTCACACTCGAGCTTCCTTTATCCGAGTTGATTTTTAAAAAGTAATTCCCAGTTTTCAAACTCGAAACATCAACTGATTTCGTTTGCTGTGCGTTTGGAATCACCAAAATCACTTGTCCTAACGTGTTGTAGATAGAAATAGAAGTAACATCAATCGTTTTCTTTGTTTCGATATTCAAAACATTATTCGCTGGATTCGGATAAATACTGAAATAATTGTCAAACGCAAAATCGGAATTCCCCAAAAGCGCCACCGTTGTTATCGCCGGATCGGTTATGATGGGAAAGTTATAATCGAAATAAATACTTGCAGTATTGCTAAAAGAATCTCCGAGAACCAATGTTGGTTTGGTCTTGATTTTAAATGCTACATATCCATCATTATTCGCATCATCAAAAGGCAAATTGATGTTTTCGAAGATGAATTCGACTTTGTTGGTATTTGAAATTCTGGTGACAAACGGATGACTACCATCCATAGGAATTAGCGAATTGATATCGAATTTTGAAATGTCAATCATATCTTTCACCACGACGTTTTCAGCGTTGGCGGTTCCTGTATTTTCAAAACGAATGAGATAATGCACGTCTTTCCCGACCATTTCTGGTGTGATAGTGTTTCCTTGCAGACAGGTTTTGTCGTTGGGATCGAACGAATTTACGACAGTTTGATTGAGCGTAAAAGTGTTATCGCTTGGTGTTTCGTCTGTTTGTGCAGAAAGTATAGATGCTGTGAAATTTAAAATATCTCCGCCATTCACCGAAGGGATTTCCACTGGTGAATTGAGATTAAAGGTCACTACTATTTCTTTTGTCGCAAAAGGTAACAATTCCTCAAAATCAAAAATAAGACTATTTTGGGTTTGCATTACAAAGTTGGGATTGGCCGTTACAAAATCTAACACTGCATCTTGATAAGAAAAGTCTATGCTACCCGATTGCAACTGATTTCCTTTATTCCTGATGACGATTCTATACCTAACATCAAAACCTGGTCTTGCCGATCCGACCGGTAAGATAACGACTTCCAAATCACGATGGACACCATTAGGTGCTACGCAAAAGTTTTGAATGAACGGAGAAACTTCCGAAGGAAAATTTACAGTTACATTTGTCGGAGAAATTGTAAAATAGCTACCATTTTCTATGATCGGCGTAACAGTATGTGAACCAGCTTGGACAGGTATAAAGTAGCTTCCAGTTTGATTGGCAAATAAGTTACCGCTTACCGTCCCATTTGCGATTGAGAAATTTATATGTGGTAAAACAATGTCAGTTTGCGTACACCCATCGTTATCAAAATCATACTTTGAAATACCTTCAATAGAATAAAATGTTCCGCCCGGTGTGAAAGAACAATAGGAACTCAAAGAGACATTTGTGTATCCAAAAAAAGATAAGTATGCCAAACCATTGTCAAACTCATCATCATCGCAACAAACATACTGCAAATTGGGACAATAGGGAAAATCAGCACCTGGCAAAGTCACTCCGTCAGGAGGCAATAATGGACTAAAAAATGACAACAATCCGTTCTTTATATTGATGTAGGTGAGATTTTGGCAATTACCCGCAGACAAGTTTTGCAGAAATGGTAGTGAACTAACATCTAAAACAGAAAAATGATTGTACCCAATAGATAAGTATCGCAGATTTACAAAGAAATTCAGACCTTCTAATTCAAATATCGATGCATCTTGCAAATTGAGAGTGTATACTACTTCCGCTTCAGCAACGTCAATTTCATTATCTCCGTTGGAATCAATAAGAATATTGTTTCCTAGCTGACCTTGCGCAACAAATGAATTTATACCAGATTGCATAAGGCGTGCCTTAAAATTCGCATCCGGAAAATTAATAATCTGAGCCTTTCCACTCACAAAAAACAAAACAACGGCAAATAAAAAGTATAGCTTTTTCATAGGAATTGAATTTGAATAGTAAATGTAAGGATTAATCTGATTTAAAATGCGTTACGAAAATAATTAACCGCAAGGGTCGCTAAGCACTGCGCTAAGGTCGCTAGATAAGTATTCCTAAAAAACCTTTGCAAACGTTGCGATTGACTTTGCGCTCCTTACGGTAAAAAACTCCATAAAAAAAGCCCCGAATCACTTCGAGGCTCTTTTACTATTTAAAAAGAAAAATTACTTCTTCTCTTTCTTCTCCATCTTCGCTTTCAAATCAGCCAAGATGTCGTTATTATCTCCCAATGTTGCCGCAGGCGCGTTGGTATTGTTTGAAACAGTCTCAGCTGCCGCTTTCACATTTTTCTCTTCTTCTTCACGGAAGATCGCTGTGTGAGAAGCTACAACTCTCTTAAATTCTTTGTTGAACTCGATTACTTTGAAATCAGCTTCTTCGCCTTTTTTCAATTTCTTACCGTCTTCTTTTTCTAAATGACGGGTTGGAATAAAAGCAACGATATCATCACCGAATTCTACAGTAGCGCCTTTGTCAACGATTTCAGCAATAGTTCCTTTGTGAATAGTTCCCACTGCGAAAGAATCTTCATACTTATCCCAAGGGTTAGCAGTAGTTTGCTTGTGACCTAAAGACAACTTACGACCATCAACATCCAATTCCAAAACAACCACGTCTAGTTTTTCACCAACGTTTACAAATTCAGATGGGTGCTTGATTTTCTTTGTCCATGACAAATCAGAAATGTAAATCAATCCGTCGATTCCTTCTTCCAATTCTACGAAAATTCCGAAGTTGGTAAAGTTGCGAACGATACCTGTATGCTTAGAACCTACAGGATATTTCGCTGTAATGTCTGTCCATGGATCTGGAGTCAATTGCTTAATACCCAATGACATCTTTCTGTCTTCTCTATCTAAAGTAAGGATAACTGCTTCAACTACATCACCCACTTTCACGAAGTCTTGAGCCGAACGCAAGTGCGTAGACCATGACATTTCAGAAACGTGAATCAATCCTTCAACACCTTCAGCTACTTCGATAAATGCACCGTAATCAGCGATTACAACTACTTTACCTTTTACTTTGTCACCTACTTTTAGGTTAGCATCTAACGCATCCCATGGGTGTGCGTGCAATTGCTTCAAACCTAATTGGATTCTTGTTTTCTCATCATCGAAATCAAGGATAACCACATTTAATTTCTGGTCTAATTCCAATACTTCACTTGGGTGATTGATTCTGCTCCAAGACAAATC
>CANHBE010000292.1 GCA_947458575.1 Flavobacteriaceae bacterium
CATAAATTAGGTGTAGTTTTTGATTCTTCTGGAGGATTTAAACTACCTAACGGGGCCGATCGCTCTCCCGATGCTGCTTGGATACCCTTAGAAAAATGGCAAGCTTTAACCCCGCAACAAAAGGAAAGATTTTTACCTCTATCTCCCGATTTTGTCATTGAATTAATGTCTCCTAGTGATAGCCTAGAAACGGCTAGAAAAAAAATGCAGGAATATTTAGATAATGGGACTCGTTTAGGTTGGTTAATCAATAGAAAAACTAGAGAAGTAGAAATTTATCGTCAAGGACAGGCAGTAGAAATTTTAACTAATCCAGAAAGTTTATCGGGGGAAAATATGCTGCCAGAATTTAGTTTAAATCTTACCTTGATTTGGTAAGCCAATTTAGGGGGCGATTCAAAACGTGCAATGTAGGGGCGCAAGCGTTGCGCCCCTACATTGCAACATTGTCAACATTATTTTGGGCTTTAACTCAACAAGGACATTATTGACTCAAGAAAGATTTTTTGAGTTTTTGTATTAATTTGGCAGGGTTCTGTATATGATATCTTAAATCAATATGATTTATTCTGGCAAATTCGATTCGAGTGGCTGGTGATCTAGGACTGTTAATCTCCTGAATTTGTCGAGCAAAAAAAGGGAAAAATTGATATTCATTTAAAATCAATTCTCTAGCATGAGTGATAGCCTCTAAGTTTTTTTCCCATTGTTGACTGGCGATCGCTTCTTGGATAATTTCAATTGCCTCTTGGGGTTTATTAATATCAATCCAAATAAAAGATTCTTTAGGAAAGTAATCACTGAGGTTGACACAGCCATAGTAAATAGGCATCGTATAGCTTAAAAAACAGTCAGCTAACTTTTCACTCCAATAGTGTAAACCACTGTAGTTCTCGATTGCCAAAGAATATTTATAAGGAGCTAATCCATCCCATTTATCAGGAATTCGCTTAAATCCGTTTCCCCACAAATCAATTTCCAAAACTTGGCTGATTTTTTCCAAAAATTTCAGCCGATCTTGGTGTCCTTTAAACATTTTTTTATTACTGGTAATCCAAGAAAGTTGTCTGGTTTTATCAGGGACTTGACAGCTTTTTAAATAATCATAGTCTTTGTCAACATACCATCTTAAAGCTGGTTGCGTGTGAATGTATTTAGTCCCTTTTAAGCTCATATCCGTTGTATAAACTCGACTAAACTTTCCAAACCCTTTAGCAAACCACTTGTAGTTAGGCACAGGGGGTTCTTGAATAATAGCCCAAATATTTTCTGGGGAGCATTCAACGACAGTAAGCTCAGGAACAAAATTGATAATAACTACAAAGTCAGGATTTGACACTGAATCAAATGTAAACTTTATATCACCCCATTGACCTGAATGATTAGGGGTTTGTCTGATTATGAGACCCCTTGATCTTTCAGAACCCTCAATAACTCTTACTACAGTCATCCTCTTAAGTCCAGTCCCATTAGGCTACGATAAATTTTGAAAAGCACGTTAAGACTACCACCATTGTATTGGCGAAAAACTTTGGGTATGACCTGCATTTTTTCTTCTTTTAACCGACAGCCATGCCAAGGAAGTTTTCGACTTCCACGCAAAAATATTTGACCGTCATATCCACAAAATAAATAGGTCAGCAAGCTGAGATCAGTTCTTAAAGTAAATGGAGAGTTATCATGAATTTCAAACAGGTTAAAATACTCTGACTTAATAAAAAAGCCGTTCTGTCGAAGACAACAAATCAACTCGTACCCTTTACTTTGAGCTAATTTAACCAATGCTAACAAACTTGACCCTTGACTGATTTTCGGATTAGCCGGTTGGATAAAATCTACTTCAGTGGGAATAGTTGGATTAAACTCTATACAAATCAACTTTGGCCGATAAACTTTCACGGCGTTCCAAATATGATAATCATTCCCATCTACATCTATTGATAGAAAATCAAAATCGGTCGGGATCGGTGTATCAGCCAAAATGGAGTCAAGGTTATCGGAACTTTCCCAACCTACAAACCTATTGACTGGGATAATCTTAGGATTTTGAGCGAACCTCGCTTTTAAGTCGTTAAACTTAGAGGAACTACCTTCGATGAGAACAGCAGAGTAATTTTGATTTTCAATGAGATTGCAGGTGTTACTCAAGTGGACACCATCCCATGCCCCAAATTCTACACACCAGCTATCCCTATCAGGAAGAATATCCAAGATTTTTTCGATAACTCCATCCTCCCCTGTTTGAGAATACACATTTTTACCGTAGTCTAGTAACCAATTGGATGGTTTTACGAACTCGTCTTTTGGAGAACTGTTGATCTGGGCAGTCATTTGAAGTTATAAGTGTACAAACATAAAATCGGACGTTTGACCTGGGCTTAATCTAGCATAAAGACTAATTTAGCATATAAAACATTTCTGCTAGGCGATGCGCCCCTGATTGTCTCACACTTTGTTCTAATCTAATCCACAAATGTTGAATTCTGTAATAAAACTTAACATTTACCCCATCTCGAAGACATTTGTTAACATTTCATGACTTTATCCATCCAGTGTAGAAAGCTAATTTCCGGCTCTTCTGGTTTCTGTGTGGAAACGAGGTCTATACTGATAGAATATCCGCAAAATAGTCCTAAAAGTCTTGCCCAATAAGAACTTCAGGATTTCATAAGCAAAAATTATCACACAAAGTCGAGAAGAGCCGAATTCAAGAGAAACTATCTAAAATATACTCCAATTATAGTCAACTCTGATGTGCTTGTTCTCGACCTTTTTTTAAGATTAAAAACTTGTGATACTGAAGAACTAATTTTGAGGTTTCCGCCTATTCATTAAAATTAAAAATTAATTTTAATGAATATAGTCATAATCAAGGATTTCTGCAAGGGTGAAGGGTGATTCAATCGGTAATAAATCAGCAGTAAGTTGATATTTTCTGAAAGTATCTTCTCTGGCTGCTTGGTAACAATCTATCCAGATTTCAGGAATCAATCTTCTCAGACTTGGACTCTCTTTTAATAAGCGTTGAACTTGTCGGCGTTGTTCAACAACTGTGCTGCGCCACCCTTGAGCATTTGCTTCCTTTTCAGTTAGCCAGTAAGTCAATTTAAGCAAATGTTCGGCAATGACGGTTAAGCGACTTTCTAGTTCTCGTTTTTCACTCCTTCCCATCGTTTCAATTTCTTCGATCAAATTTTCTAAGTCTAATTTTTCAAAACGATGTTCTTTGAGTAAATTAGCGGTTTCTTGTAACCATCGGTAGAAATCTTCTTGATAAAGACTTTTACCTGAGGAAACTAAAGACTTTTCGATGCTCATTTGATGATGACCTAGAAAAAAGAATTCTTAGATAATTTTAAAGCGACTCCCCGATCTCAAAAACATTGGCAGAATATCGCAGGATTACTCCTTAAAACATCAGAGCTTTAAATTTAAGCTAAAATTAGGTAAAACATCTTCACCCGATAAATCAGTGGGATTTTCTAAGATATCTACTTCCTTTCCTTGACGATAAATTTCAACTTGCCGATTCTGGGGATCGATTAACCAGCCTAACCTTGCGCCATTTTCCCTATACTCAAGCAGTTTTTTCTGTAATTTGTCAAGACTATCGGATTCAGAGCGCAATTCCACCACAAAATCGGGACAGAGG
>CANHBE010000293.1 GCA_947458575.1 Flavobacteriaceae bacterium
AAAGGCTCGTTGGAGATCATTTTAAACAAGAAATAAGCACGATCCAATTCAGTATCGCTCTTTAGTGCAAAGGCAACTTGAGTGTTGTTGAAGATTTTTTCCATAGACTACGTTTGAAAGGCAAATATAGAAGAGTTTCGGCATAATGAAATGAAATTGCAATCGTTTTCGTTGTTAAAAAATGAATTTCAAATACTTCATGATTATAACGTCTTGAGCCATAGTTTGCGGTAGCTTGAACTTTTGTCATAGGTCATCGCTTGTTTCTCTATATTGAAATAACGATCAGGCCGCGGATCATTTCCAACACCTGCGATATAAGCCCAATTTCCCCAATTACTGCACACATCATAATCGATTAGTTGCTGTTCAAAATAAGCCGCACCATAACGCCAGTCCAACTTGAGATCGTTGCAAAAATAACTGGCTACATTTTGCCTGCCACGATTACTCATAAATCCAGTCAGTCTGAGTTCATTCATATTTGCATTGACAAAATCTTCCGCTGTTTCGCCATTAATCCACTGTGATAACAATTTCATAGATACCTTTTCGGGAATCTTCTTTTCTCCCAAAATGCCGTTAGCCATAAACATCTTCGATTGGTGCTTTTTAAACATAAACCGAAAATAATCCCGCCACAAAAGCTCAAAAACAAGCCAGTAGGTTGATTCATTTGCACCAAATTTCGCCTCATACTTTTTCAATTCGTGATAGATGAACCTCGGCGAAATGCATCCATTAGCCAACCATGGTGAAAATTTGGAGGAATAGTCTGCGCCAATCAATCCGTTTCGGGTTTCTTTATACTGCGAAATACACTGCGTCTCGAAAAAGTAATGATTCAATCGCATGTTTGCTTCAGATTCGCCTCCCTTAAAAGCCAAAACAGCTCGGGAATCCATTTCTGCTTTTTCTATGCCCAACTCTTCAGGCTTTGGCCAAATAGCATCTGGAATTTCAGGCGAATTGATTTGCGTCGGCTTGTCATAAATGCCTCTGATTCTTGCATCTTTCTCTGTTTTCTTTCTAAAGACGGTAAAAACATCCGGTATATTCTTGATAGAAAAAGGCAAATCCTCTGCGTGATAGAGTGTGCTTGTGCTAAGCGACTCAAATTCACATCTTAATTTAAACAATCCCCAAATGACTGCTTTTTCAACTTGCTTTTCCTCCTCAGCTACTTCTCGCTTGGCAAAAACCTTGGAAACTTTGTATTGGGCTACAACTTTAGGGATTTCTATTTCCGGTTTCCCTTTCAGAATAATCAATCCCGACCCCAATGCTTTGAGGTTTTTCTCCAAATCCTGCAGTGACTCCATTAAAAATTGTGCTCTAAAACCACCGGTCTTCTTAAATCCGAATTCGGTAGTTTGAAAATGCGATTCGTCAAAACAATATACCGGAATCACTTCATCGCTTTGCGCAATAGCTTTTACCAGCGTTTCATTATCCATCAATCGCAAATCTGTCTTAAACCATACTACAGCTCGTTTCATAATGTGTTTATATTTTTCAAATAGTAATTTGCTTGTTCTAATAATTCGGTTTTTGCCTCAGGTTTCATATTTCTCCAAACATTATACATCATGCCAATTCTGGGATTTTTCGCCAGTTTATCTTCATTTCTATCGTAAAAATTCCAATACAAACTGTTAAAAGGACACGCCTTATCACCGGTTTTTACTGCTTTATTGTAAAAGCACGTTCCACAATAATGGCTCATTTTATCGATATAAGAAGCAGAGCTCACATAGGGTTTGGTTCCGACAATTCCACCATCAGCAAACTGGCTCATGCCACGTGTGTTGGTAATTTCGACCCATTCGATGGCATCGATATAAATACCGAGATACCAGGCATCAACTTCATCCGGTTGAATACCTGCCAATAAAGCAAAGTTACCGGTAATCATGAGCCTTTGAATATGATGTGCGTAGGCATAATCTAACGATTGATTGATGGCGTCTTTGAGACAATTCATTTTCGTTTTTCCTGTCCAAAACCAATCGGGCAATTTTTCTTGATTATCAAAGAAATTCATCGAAGCGTAGTCAGGCATTTTCAGCCAGTAAATTCCCCGCATATATTCTCGCCAACCAATGATTTGACGGACAAAACCTTCCAGTTGATTATATTCAATTTCGTTTGGTCTTTTTTGCCATTCCGCGATAGAGCAATCAATGACTTCTTGAGGCGAAATCAATTTTAAGTTCATTGAAAATGAAAGGCGAGAGTGATATAAAGACCATTCGTTTGGGGCCATTGCATCTTGGTATGACCCAAAATAAGGCAAACATTCCGAGACAAAAAATACTAATAATTCTAATGCCTGCTGTCGGCTGGTTGGCCAAAGATAATGCTTCGCATCAATGTTTCCGATGGTTCTGATAGTTGTGCCTTTTATCTCTTGGTAAATTTCAGATACATCATTGTCGAAAACTAAAGGCGATATCGCTTTGTGATTTTTAGGTAATTTCTTTCTGTTATCGCCATCGTAATTCCATTGTCCGGTCAAGGGATTGTTTCCCTCCATCAAAATTGCATGTTTCTTTCTCAAGGCGCGGTAAAAACTCTCCAGTAGAAAAGTCTTCTTGTTTTTGAAGAAATCTCCGAGTTCATTTCGCGTTGTAAAAAAATGTTCCGAATCAATAAAATTACTTGTGATAGTAATAGCTTGGCAAATTTCTTTCAGCTGTTGATCCAATCGATATTCGTCAGGCAACTGATATTCAAAATGTGTAAATGCATTTTCAGCGATAAGCCATTTTATATTCTTTTCGAAGGACTGCAGATTGGTCGCATCATTGAGTTTGATATAAATAACTTGATGATTATTCGCTTGCAATTGAGCCGCAAAGGCGCGCATCGAAGCGAAAAATCCGACTACTTTTTGAATATGATGCAACGCGTAATCGGTTTCGGTTCGCACTTCCATCAGGACATAAGTGACCTTGTCGTCGATGCGATCGAACCACGAGTGGCGAATGTTGAGTTGGTCACCAAGAATTAATCGAAGCGTTTTTGTCATTTTATCTGTTGTTTCTGCATTTTTCACTGCAATATTTTACCTCGTCCCATACCTTTTCCCATTTCTTTCTCCAGGAAAAAGGCTTATTACAGACAGCGCAGATTTTATTAGGCAAATGTTGTTTTTTGACACCTTTCATTGTACTAACAAATTTTATTTCTTTTCCAATTTACAGCAACATTAGAGCCTTCTGCTATAAAAACCGCGGTTGGTTTTGTTTGATTGAGAACGGAAAAAGTTTGACCGTACATCGCTATAAAATCGCAGTTAATGTCGTAACTCAATACGCTATTGACCTTCCATTTTGGATGTTGAATATGATACTCTTCAGTTGAATTTTCGTCAATCTTTGTGAAGCCGTAATAGTGCTCATAAATAAATTCTTCGGAAGAACCCGATTGCATTTCTGTAGGAACCTTATCTGATTGCACCAAAATGTGATTCCATTTTTTGCTGATACGCCAATCAAATTTAATCTGCTGCTTTTCTCCAATTTTTTGAAAGGAATGTCTAGTGGGCAAAACGATATAGTGTTCTTTGTATAATTTGTTGGCCATCCATGCTA
>CANHBE010000294.1 GCA_947458575.1 Flavobacteriaceae bacterium
AAGAAAGAGGACTTTGATGAATTGCTCACTCGTGGACTGGAAGCTTCGCCCATACACGAAGTGCTGATCGATAAAGCATTACTGGGTTGGAAAGAATACGAATTGGAGTTGCTGCGCGACAAAAACGACAATGTGGTTATTATTTGCTCCATCGAAAATATGGATCCGATGGGCATACATACCGGAGACTCCATCACCGTTGCGCCTGCTATGACTTTGTCGGACAGTACTTTCCAAAAAATGCGTGATATGGCTATCTTGATGATGCGTTCCATCGGAAATTTTGCTGGTGGTTGTAACGTACAGTTTGCCGTTTCTCCCGATGAAAAAGAGGATATTGTCGCCATCGAAATTAATCCGAGAGTATCTCGGTCGTCTGCATTGGCATCAAAAGCGACCGGTTATCCGATTGCAAAGATTGCTTCAAAATTGGCTTTGGGCTATCATCTGGATGAACTTCAAAATCAGATTACCAAATCGACTTCTGCACTTTTTGAACCAACTCTTGATTATGTAATAGTGAAAATTCCGCGTTGGAATTTCGACAAGTTTGAAGGTTCAGACAGAACGCTAGGACTCCAAATGAAGTCTGTTGGTGAAGTAATGGGAATTGGACGCTCGTTTCAAGAGGCATTGCATAAAGCCACGCAATCATTAGAAATCAAGCGCAACGGGCTAGGAGCAGATGGCAAAAGCTACAAAAACTACGAGCAAATTATCGAGAAATTAACCTATGCAAGCTGGGATCGCGTTTTTGTCATTTATGATGCAATACAAATGGGGATTCCATTGTCGCGTATTCATGAGATTACAAAAATCGATATGTGGTTTCTTAAGCAATATGAAGAGTTGTATCAGATTGAGCGGGAAATTTCTAAGTATAAGGTTGACTCACTTCCCAAAGAACTTTTACTGGAAGCCAAGCAGAAAGGTTATGGAGATCGACAAATTGCACATATGTTAGGTTGCTTAGAAAGTCAAGTTTATAAATTACGAGAGGAACAAAACGTGAAGCGTGTTTATAAATTGGTTGATACCTGCGCCGCAGAGTTTACAGCAAAGACGCCTTATTACTACTCGACTTTCGAAGCGGAAATCCAAACGGATGGCGGTCAGCGATACGTTCACAACGAAAGCATTGTTACCGATAGAAAAAAAGTTGTGGTTTTGGGTTCGGGTCCAAACCGAATCGGACAAGGGATAGAATTTGACTATTCCTGTGTTCACGGCGTACTTGCTGCAAAAGAATGCGGCTACGAGACAATTATGATTAATTGTAATCCTGAAACAGTCTCTACGGATTTTGATACCGCGGACAAATTATACTTTGAGCCGGTTTTCTGGGAGCATATTTATGATATTATCCAACATGAAAAACCGGATGGCGTCATTGTACAGTTGGGTGGTCAAACCGCACTTAAATTGGCGGAGAAATTAGATCGCTACGGCATCAAAATTTTAGGAACTTCGTTTGACGCACTTGATTTGGCCGAAGATAGAGGTCGATTTTCGGAGCTCTTATCCCAATTGAAAATACCTTTTCCGAAGTTTGGCGTGGCCGAAAATGCGGATCAAGCTGCTGCGCTAGCTGATGTTTTAGATTTTCCGTTATTGGTTCGTCCATCTTACGTGCTCGGTGGACAAGGTATGAAAATCGTGATCAATAAGCAGGAACTAGAAGAGCATGTGATTGATTTATTGAAAAATATTCCCGGCAACAAATTATTGCTTGACCATTATTTGGATGGCGCAATCGAGGCAGAAGCTGATGCCATTTGCGATGGGGAAGACGTTTACATTATTGGTATTATGGAGCATATTGAACCTTGTGGTATTCATTCCGGAGATTCGAACGCAACTTTGCCCCCATTCAATTTGGGTGAGTTTGTAATGCAACAAATTAAAGATCACACTAAGAAAATTGCTCTAGCATTGCGAACTGTTGGTTTGATTAACATTCAATTTGCCATAAAAGATGATGTTGTTTATATCATCGAGGCCAATCCTAGAGCTTCGCGAACAGTGCCTTTTATCGCAAAAGCGTATGGTGAACCTTATGTAAATTATGCCACAAAGGTCATGTTAGGCGTGAATAAAGTCAGAGATTTTAGCTTTAATCCAAAGTTAAAAGGATACGCAATCAAACAACCAGTATTTTCCTTTAGCAAATTTCATAATGTGAATAAAGCATTAGGTCCTGAGATGAAATCGACTGGCGAGAGTATTTTGTTTATTGATGACTTGAAAGATGATCAATTCTATGAACTATACAGTAGAAGGAAAATGTATTTGAGTAAGTAATGCTCAATTATTTTTCAATTTACTTCCACTGCGTCAATTAGATTTATCTCTTCATGACTTTCTTATGATAAATTTGGTCATTGGTATATATTTTCAAAAAATAAATGCCTTGATCTATTGCTGCTAATTCTATTTCATCAAAAGTTGCGTTAACAGTTTCGATGAGTTTTCCTTCGATATTGAAAATTTCAACTTTTTGTATTTCTGTCGCAGACTGCAAGGCAATTTTATCAAAAAACGGATTTGGAGCAATTGTAACGTTGTTTGAATTCAGCTCCGTTTCAGTGCTGCTCAATAATCCGTCAACGATGTATCTTCTAATGGTTCCGTTTACAAAAACCAGTGCTTTTGCATCGCTTTGAATAAACAAACCTCGCACAAATTCGTTCGTTCCGGTAACCACATTTACAAAAACACCGCTACTTTCAAAAGAAAAGTCGAGCGTGGTATCTTCTTTTATTCTTGCAACTGCAAAATCATAATTATTTGATGAGTCATCATTTCGTTTTGTTGTAGAGGCGATCAAATACTTATTGTCTGGCATCAGTTCTATATACTGTGCACCAATAGAGTAATGGTTTGGAACAGGTATAGTAGTTAAATTTTTTCCGTCTGAACTGAACGTTGTATCTAAACTTCCATCGTTATTAAACTGCGAAAAAGCAGCGCGACTGCCGAGATCACTCGTCGATTGGCCAACTAACAAAAGTTTGTTGTTTGGTTTAAAAAATATTTTCGTTGGACTGTAGGATGATCCTGCGCCGAAATCTACCGATGCTATTCCGTTGTTTCCAAAAGTATTATCGAATGTGCCTGACTCATTTATTTTTGCAATCATCATATTTTGATTCGGACTCTGAACCGTTGCTCCCGTAATAAGCATTGCATTATTGTCGGTAAAATAGACATGATTAAAGAAATCTGAATCAGCAAAATTCAATTCTAAAACTCCATTTGTTGCGAATGCCGGATCGACACTGCCATTAGGCAAGAATCGCATAGCAACAGCATTATTTTTTTCATCAATGTCTGCCGTCGTGAAACCTACGGCAACAATTCGATTGGAACTATCTAGCGCCACATCTAAAAATCGTTCTCGAAATTGCGCGGTAGTGTTGATCGAATGAATGACTAAACCATTGGTTCCAAATGTATTATCTGCGGAGCCGTCAGCATTAAATCGGAACAAAAAGAAGTTGTAGAAATAAACGAATCCGCCAATTTGATGGGTTTGGCCAGCAATAATGATCTTGCCATCAGGTTGTTTGATGAGGTTGTAAATTTCAAATCT
>CANHBE010000295.1 GCA_947458575.1 Flavobacteriaceae bacterium
ATAAATTTTCCTACAAAGAAAGCCGGAATAATGTATATTGGTCTGACCTTAGCCATTCCTGCCGCTACAAAAAGTGGTGTAGTTGGCAATGGAAGAAGTGAATAAGCGATGATCACCAGTTGACTCTTCCACATATTACTTTCCATTATTTTACCGAGATACTGTACATCTTCATTCTTTTCAGGTTTGAATATTTTATGGGCTAATAGTGGTATATATAACGTAAGAACATATCGACCTAGAATAGAGCCAACAACGCCAAGCACGATGACAATCCAAATATTCAAATCAAATAATATTTGAAAAAATACCATAATCGTAAATGCCGGTGGCGATGGAAAAGGCACAACATCAAAAAGAAAAGCTCCGATAAAAACCAGAAAATATTGCCACCACATGTTACAAAATTGACAAATTAAAAAAAACAGAAATCAATTGGCGATAGTCTTATTGTTTTACAACTTTATATCGTACAATTTTATCTGAAGTCACAGCGCTAAGAATATAAATGCCACTTGATAAGAAACTAAAATCTTGATTTTCAACATCTTTTCCTTTATAAACAATTTGACCATTGGCCGCTGTAAGAAGATAATCTGCATCAGACAACTGCTGTATCAACTTGAATTTATTTTCAAAAGGATTTGGATAAACTGCATTGCTTTCGCCGTTTTCAAACGATGGAATCCCGAGATTACCAATAACAACAATTTGACTTACCGTGTCTGTAAAAGAGCCATTACTTACGGTTAGCTGCACCGTGTAGACTCCATCAGCGGCATAAACGTGGGTTGGAAACTCCTCCGTACTCGTATTGGCGGAGCCACTTGCCGGATCACCAAAGTTCCATGAATAAGAAGTTCCGTTAGTGCTCAAGTTTTGAAAGTAAACCGTATCACCAGCCGCCGGGTTTTGAGGCGCATAAGTAAATAGTGTGGTTATTTCAAAATCACGCTGGGCATCCAAATACTCCACAGTTGTCGTTACCCAATTACCACCAACACTATTCTGCGTTACCTTCAAAACAGGGATTTTCTGGGTGGTATCAAACCACTTCAATTCGCGTGTTGTTCTGATAGTGCGAGGTAGTCCTGTTCCCAATAACGATATCGAGTCATTTGATACCAAAGTTGTTTTCATTCTCAAAACATTGGTGTAACTTCCATACGGAGTTGAGAGGCTTCCCCATCCATCAACCTCGTTTGAACGTTCGAGATCATTTTCCTGATAGAACAAAGTGGGAACACTGATGGTGTACGATGAGTTGTCGGTGTCGACATTACCATATTGAATGGGAAAACGATACAAAATGTCTGCATCTGTATATTGATTGGTAACCGGAATCGGGAGTCCATTGTAGTTAATTTTGTACGCACTTCCCGTTTGTCGTAATTCAGTAGTTGACTTTCTAAAGTAATTGTAAGCATCTGTGAGACGAACGACCTGACCGGGTAGATTTAAAGTCTGAGGATCATTGTTGGTCGAAGCCAAATTGGTGTTGTTTGTATTAAATAGAAAAGCCCACAAAAAACCGGTCTGGGTTGGATTTCTATATTGCAGCTGACTCTGCGATGTCCCGACAAGTGTTGAAAAATCCCAATTGTAATTTGTTCCTGTTGTCTCATAATCTAAAGCGAGGTTGTTCGCAGATGTGACATAAAAGCTATCCCCAATAGCGGCAAAATGACTCGAGTTGTAAGTTGATTGTGCGAACAAAACGCCACACATGAAGCATAAATAAAAGGAAAAATTTGCTTTCATATCTTGTCGATTAAATTCTGGTAATAGGGATTTAGTAATCTGTGGCTAAGATAATGAATTCAGGTACTTGAGATATTCGCTTGCTCTTTTTTCTGACATGATGTCCCAAAATAGCATTACAGAAGATTGAATAGCGAGACCCAGCCCAATGCCCGAAGTGATATCTTTTGTGGAAAAACTAACAAAAAGAATCAGTCCCAGCACTGAAACCACAATCTCAACTTGACGATAAAGTAGAAGATCTCTTATCAAAAGAGTCATTCGTGGAATCTCATCATCTGTAATACTCTTTTGATCTCTTTCTATGTAATGGTTCACGCGCACCGTATCGATATCAGATCTCAAATAAATTGTTGCGCCTACCACAATTTGCACAGCTCCGATTGAAATAAATGCATACGAAATACCATGAAGAAAGGAATTTTCCGATACACCTAAACAGAAAACTGAGAGCAAACAAGCCAAAAGACCAATGACAGCAAAGAATTTACTTTCCTTTTTTTCCTCGCTAAAATAATTGGTTACTGCATCCATATTGCATATTCATTTTCTAAAAAAACGTCAAAATTAAACATTATAACTAATTTATGTCAATGTTAATAGACCATATTTTGGCAAGACAGAAAAGAACCAATTTAAAACTGTCAATACCAAATAATTTTATAATAAAACAAAGAACGCATCGTTTTTAAGTCCTAAATTGCCAACTGTAAATTCATAAATCTTCACATGGAAAAAATCAAAATATTATGGGTAGACGATGAAATTGACCTACTCAAACCGCATATCTTATTTCTGGAAAAGAAAGACTTTGAAGTCACTACTTGCAACAATGGAAGAGATGCGATTGATCTTTTCGACGAGGGAAATTTTGATATTGTCTTTCTTGATGAAAATATGCCTGGTATGAGTGGACTAGAAACCTTAGCCGAGATCAAGGAAAAGAAGTCCTCTACTCCAGTCATCATGATTACAAAAAGTGAAGAAGAGCACATTATGGAAGAAGCAATCGGATCAAAAATTGCCGACTTCCTCATCAAACCGGTCAATCCGAATCAGATTTTGTTGAGTATCAAAAAGAATCTCGACCATTCCCGCCTGATTTCCGAAAAAACTACCTTAGATTATCAGAAAGAGTTTCGAAAAATAGCGATGGATTTAGCCATGGTTAATTCCTATGAAGAATGGGTTGATTTTTACAAGAAATTGCTTTTTTGGGAACTGGAATTGGAAAATATTCAAGACCAAAGTATGGTCGAAATTCTTGAATCTCAGAAAGTCGAAGCCAATGTTCAGTTTGGGAAATTTATAGAGCGCAATTACGAGAAATGGTACGAACCAAAAGCAGATAAGCCAGTTTTATCGCATCAATTATTTCGGGAATTGGTTGTTCCGGAACTCACCAAAAAGGACAAACCTGTCTTGTTTGTGGTGATTGATAACCTGAGATATGATCAGTGGAAAGTCATTGAAAATGTAGTCACCAACCACTACAAACTAGAAAAAGAAGTTCCGTATTATGCCATTTTGCCCACTGCCACGCAATACGCGAGAAATGCGATATTTTCCGGTCTCACGCCGCTTGAGATGGAAAAGCAATTTCCACAATACTGGAAAAACGATGTGGAAGATGGCGGAAAAAACCTATACGAAGCAGAACTGCTATCGGCACACTTGAATCGTTTGGGCTTACATATCAAGCACGACTACTTTAAAATTACCAATTTGGCTAATGGAAAAAAATTAGCCGAGAACTTTAAAGCATTAAAAGACAATAAATTGGTCACCGTTGTCTACAATTTTGTTGATATGCTTTCACATGCTAA
>CANHBE010000296.1 GCA_947458575.1 Flavobacteriaceae bacterium
AACGATTGGAAACTATGAAAATTGTAGTTTCAACTCGAAAGGAATCGGAACCTAAATGGGCAACGAAAATAGCAACCCGCAAATTGGTGAACGATTCGAATTTGCAGAAAATGACGAAATCAAAATTGAAGTCACCTTTGAAAAACAATTAGAATCGCGCATTTTAAAAGCGCTTTTCAACAGTCATGCATACGAAGAAGTGGCTTATGAGATTTATGAACTTCAAAATCAACACCAAAACATCGGTCTAGGTGCTATTGGTACACTTGAAAAACCAATGGCAGAAACGGAATTTCTACAAATGATAAAAGATAAAATGAAAACACCCGCCGTTCGACACAGTGCTTTTATACACAAGCAAATCCAAAAAGTGGCGGTTCTCGGCGGCTCCGGTAGCTTCGCTATCAAAAATGCCATTCGCGCCGGAGCAGATGCTTTTATCACTGCCGATCTCAAGTATCACAACTTCTACGAAGCTGAAAATCAAATACTATTGGCTGATATTGGACATTTCGAAAGTGAACGTTATACAAAAAATTACATTGTTGATTTTCTTCAGAAAAAAATTCCTAATTTTGCAGCCGTCTTGCCGCTAGGTGGGATTATTTTATCAGAAGAAAATACAAATCCAGTTAACTACTTATAAAGATTATGGCAAATACAAAAGAACTGAATGTAGAAGAAAGATTAAGAGCACTATATGATTTGCAATTAATTGACACCAGAATTGATGAGATCAGAAATGTGAGAGGTGAATTGCCTTTAGAAGTAGAAGATTTAGAAGATGAAGTAGCAGGTTTGACGGCTCGTCAGGAAAAATTAAAAAAAGATCTTGATAACATTGAAGAACAAATCAAAGTTAAAAAGAATGCTATCGAAGATCACCAAGCAGCGATTAAAAAGTACACAAAACAACAAGATAGCGTTCGAAATAACAGAGAATTCAATTCATTGACCAAAGAAGTTGAATTTCAAGAACTAGAAATTCAGTTAGCTGAAAAGCAAATACGCGAATTGAAAGCTACCATGGAACACAAGAAGGAAGCTATTGCTGGAGCAAAAGAAAAATTAGACGCAAAAATGTCTCACTTAAAGCACAAAAAAGCTGAATTGAGTGATATCATGGCAGAAACTCAAAAAGAAGAAGCCTTTCTTGCTGAAAAATCACAAGAATTTGCAGCCTTAATCGACGAGCGTTTGCTAAAAGCATACAACAGAATTCGATCTAGTGTTCGAAACGGTTTGGCAGTTGTATCTATTGAAAGAGGCGCTTCTGCAGGCTCTTTCTTTACCATTCCGCCGCAAACACAAGTTGAAATTGCTGGAAGAAAGAAAATTATTACCGATGAGCACTCAGGCAGAATTCTTATAGATGCCGCTTTAGCGCAAGAAGAGCGAGAAAAGATGGAAAAATTATTCGCACTGATATAAAGTAGCAAGCCTCGTTATCGGGGCTTTTTTTATGAAAAGTCTAAAAACATTTCTGCTGACTAAATCTGTTGGTTCTTATATCAACTTGATGAGCTATTGGAATACTGAAAAAGCTTTCCGCTTAGCTTACCGACTTTTTAGTCAACCACGAGCTGGCAGACTAAATCAATTAAAATTACCAACGATACTCGAAAGCGCCAAGCATGAGACGCTAAGTATCGACGAACACCAAGTGCAAACCTACCATTGGCAGGGAAGCAAAACCGTTGTTCTTTTGTTGCATGGCTGGGAGAGCAATAGCGCACGTTGGGAACAGTTGCTTCCGGACCTGCAACTTGCTGGGTATACGATTATTGCGATTGATGCGCCGGGACATGGACTCACAAGCGGGAAAGAATTCAATGTCCCTTTGTACGCCGTGTTTACTGAAGCTGCAATCCAAAAATACAAACCACAACATATCATCGGGCATTCTATGGGAGGCATTACTGCAGCCTACTATCAGCATATCTACCGCAACAACCCATTACAAAAAATGGTGCTTTTGGGAGCACCATCTGATTTTGATATCATCCTCGAAAATTATATAAAATTGCTTGGTCTGAACCATAAAATTAAAGCCGCATTTCACGACTATACGCGCAAACGATTTCAAATAGAAATAGCTGAATTCTCCGGAAAAGAATTTCTTAAATCCTCAACACTAAAAGGACTCATCGTACACGATAACGAAGACGACGTTGTCAAAATATTGGAGGCTCAAAAACTCGCTTCAGGTTGGAAATCGGCAGCATTGGTAACAACTAGCGGACTAGGTCATGGACTCCGCGACGAAGCCATTAATAAAAAAATTGTCGATTTTCTTTTGGGAGCTTAATCCTGTCGTTCGCTCAACACGAGCGAAGCGAATTGACCGAACACTTATTAAAACATTGACCTTGTGAGGTAATCTTTTTACAAACTGTGAACCCCACAGTTTATAAAAAGGATGCCGCTGCCACCAGGGCTAGGGCATTTTCGAGAAATTGACTTTCCGACTTAAAAATTTAATCCTATTTTTACCACATGGAAGATGGACTTAAGCGACTGAACAAATTTATCGGCGAAACAGGCTACTGTTCGCGCCGTGAAGCAGATAAACTCATCGAAGATGGTCGCGTCACCATCAACGGTGTTGTCCCTGAAATGGGAACCAAAGTGTCACCTTCTGATGAAGTCCGCATCGATGGCAAACTTATTCGAGACAATAACGAGAAACTCATCTATTTGGCATTCAACAAACCCGTCGGCATCGAGTGTACAACCAACCTGGAAGTCAAAGATAATATTGTAGATTTTATCAATTATCCCAAACGTATCTTTCCTATCGGTCGACTTGATAAAGCCAGTGAAGGATTGATATTTATGACCAATGATGGCGATATTGTCAATAAAATTTTGAGGGCCAGAAACAACCACGAGAAAGAGTACACCGTTACGGTAAACAAACCCATCACCGATCGCTTTATTGAAAAAATGGGTAATGGGGTTCCAATTTTAGATACCATCACGCGTAAGTGCAAAGTAGAGCAAATCAGTAAATATGTTTTTAAGATTATCCTCACGCAAGGCCTCAACCGTCAAATTCGTAGAATGTGTGAATACTTGGGATATGAAGTAACCGCTTTGAAACGCATCAGAATCATCAATATTTCACTTGACGTGCCTGTCGGACGATATAGAGAATTAACCGATCAGGAAATCAAAGCACTCAACCAACTTATTGAGCCTTCGAGTAAGACTGAAGAAGCGAGTTTGCCCAAAGCGGTAATTCCCAAAAAGCGAGCGGAGTTTATTAAGAAGGACGATCCGAGATTTAGAAAAAAAAGCGATTTGTAATCGTTCAATCCCAACAAAAAAATGCTTACATTTTTGCTAACAAGCGTTGCTCTCGAGCAAGTAGTGTGTTTTTTAGCAGCATGGCAATTGTCATCGGTCCTACACCACCGGGAACAGGCGTAATATGAGAGACTTTCTTACTTACATTTTCAAAATCGACATCGCCTGTGATGATGTAACCTTTTTCAGTCGACTTATCCTCAACTCTTGTGATGCCAACATCAATGACCACGGCGCCATCTTTCACCATTTC
>CANHBE010000297.1 GCA_947458575.1 Flavobacteriaceae bacterium
AACCTTATTACTCTAAGCGGGTGGCAAAGATAATTACTAACGCCTATTGATTCCAAAACTTTTTTGACCTTTTTTGCCTTTTGTTTATAACTTATTGGGAGTGCGATTCTTAAATAATTTAAATTTTTATCTAACCCAAAAGAACGCGAAGGTTTAACACTAAGTTCGCTGGGAATCTCACGGGTCATCACAAAGTTGACCAAGCTAATCCTATTTTACCGAACTTAGAAATACCTCTCCACTGCCTGTCCACCGACAGGTGCGACGCTCGGGGTGAGAATTCAAAACAAATGCCCTAGCCCCGATGGAAGGGAAAATCCTTTTTTTAACCCTATCAGAGTTCTAAACTCTGCCAGGGTTAAAAACTACCCAAAAGACCTAGAACACTGAAAGGGTTGAAAAAAGATTTGGAATGACAGCGGGAAATAGCTCCTGAAAAAATATAACTTGAACAATGCAGATATCTATTGTATGTGATTCTGTATTCCTTATCTTTGCGCTTCCAAAAAATGACTTAAATGATCAAGATTACTTTACCTGACGGTTCGATTAAAGAGTTTGAATCCAATAAAACTCCCATGGATGTTGCCTTGAGTATTAGCGAAGGCTTGGCAAGAAACGTCATTTCAGCAACCTTTAATGGCACAACCATAGAAACATCTACACCACTAACAACTGATGGCTCATTGGTCTTACATACTTGGAACGACGAGAATGGAAAGAAGGCATTTTGGCATTCGACATCACACGTCATGGCACAGGCTTTAGGCGAAATATATCCCGGTATCAAACTCACTTTAGGCCCGGCGATTGCTAACGGGTTTTACTACGACGTTGATTTTGTTGACCACAAGATTACCGATGCGGACTTCAAGAAAATTGAAGAGCGCGTTCTAGAGATTTCCAGAGAGAAGCACGAATTTAAAATGCGAGCGGTTTCGAAAGCAGAAGCACTCGAAATCTATAAGAACAACGAATATAAAACAGAATTGATCTCTAATCTGGAAGATGGAACCATCACATTTTGTGATCACTCTAACTTTTTCGATTTATGTCGTGGTGGACATATCCCAAATACGGGAATTATCAAAGCCATGAAAATTATGAGCGTCGCTGGCGCGTATTGGCGTGGTGACGAGAAAAACAAACAGCTGACACGTGTGTACGGTATTTCGTTCCCGAAACAAAAAGACTTGACGGATTATTTGGAATTGCTGGAAGAAGCTAAACGTAGAGACCATCGTAAATTGGGGAGAGAACTCGAACTATTTTCGTTTTCTCAAAAGGTTGGACAAGGTTTACCATTATGGCTTCCGAAAGGAGCGGCACTGCGCGACCGTCTGGAACAATTTCTAAAGAAAGCACAGAAGAAAGCTGGTTACGAGCAAGTTGTCACCCCGCATATCGGTCAAAAAGAATTGTACGTAACATCAGGACATTACGCCAAATACGGAGCAGATAGTTTTCAACCTATACATACACCGGCAGAAGGTGAAGAATTCCTTTTGAAACCGATGAATTGCCCGCATCATTGCGAAATCTATAATACAAAACCGTGGTCATATAAGGATCTTCCGAAGCGATATGCGGAATTTGGAACTGTTTACCGCTACGAACAAAGTGGCGAATTACACGGACTAACTCGAGTTCGCGGATTTACTCAAGATGACGCCCATATTTTCTGTACTCCGGATCAATTGGATGAAGAATTTAAGAAAGTAATTGATTTGGTTTTGTATGTTTTCGGCTCATTGGGTTTCGACAACTTCACGGCACAAATCTCTTTGAGAGATCAAGAAAACAGAGACAAATATATCGGCTCGGATGAAAATTGGGAAAAAGCGGAAAACGCGATTATCAATGCTGCCCGGGACAAAGGTTTGAACACTGTTGTGGAATACGGTGAAGCGGCATTCTATGGACCCAAACTTGATTTTATGGTGAAAGATGCGTTGGGTAGGCAATGGCAATTGGGAACTATTCAAGTGGATTATAATTTGCCGGAACGTTTCGAATTGACCTACAAAGGTTCAGACAACGAGCTTCATACACCAGTAATGATTCACCGAGCTCCATTCGGATCGATGGAACGATTTATCGCAATTTTGCTTGAACATACCGCAGGAAACTTCCCAATTTGGTTAATGCCTGAGCAAGCTATTATCTTGTCTTTGAGCGAGAAATATGAAAATTATGCGAAAAAAGTTTTGAATCTGTTAGAAAATCACGAAATTCGCGGCCTTATTGACGATAGAAACGAGACGATCGGCAGAAAAATCCGAGACGCAGAGATGCAAAAAATCCCGTTTATGCTGATTGTAGGTGAGGAAGAAGAGAAGAACGGAACTATTTCAATCAGACGACACGGACAAGAAGGAAAAGGTAATGTGACCGTTTCAATCGCTGAATTTGCGAAAATGGTACAAGATGAAATTGACAATACGCTTAAAGTTTTTACAGTTTAACTTAAAATATTAAAGTCATAGCAATACGAAGTAACAAGGGTTATCAACCCAGAGTAGAAAAAAAAGACGCACATCGAATTAACAATTTGATTCGTGGTGTTGCCGAAGTGAGACTTGTAGGCGATAATGTAGAGCCGGGAGTCTTTAAAATTGCGGATGCGCTTAGACTCGCTGATGAATTAGAATTGGATTTGGTGGAGATTTCTCCAAATGCTGAACCGCCTGTGTGTAAAATAATCGACTATAAAAAGTTCGTTTACATGCAAAAGAAACGCGAGAAGGAATTAAAAGCGAAATCGACTCAAATTACGGTGAAGGAAATTCGTTTCGGACCGCAAACTGATGAGCATGATTATGAATTTAAGCGAAAAAACGCAGAAAAATTTTTGAAAGAAGGATCCAAATTGAAGGCATTTGTATTCTTTAAAGGACGATCAATCATTTATAAAGAACAAGGACAAATCTTGTTATTGCGTTTGGCTACAGACCTTGAAGAATACGGAAAGGTAGAAGCAATGCCAGTTTTGGAAGGTAAACGAATGATTATGTTTATCGCACCGAAGAAGAAAAAGTAGACGATAGAAACAAGAGCCAAGAGTTAAGAACTTAAAGCTAAAAAATAGTAAGTAAGAATAAATCAAAAACAACTAGGAAAAATGCCTAAAATGAAAACCAAATCCAGCGCCAAGAAACGATTCAAAGTTACTGGCTCAGGAAAAATCAAAAGAAAGCATGCTTTCAAAAGTCACATCTTGACTAAAAAATCTAAGAAACGTAAATTAGCGTTGACACATGCAGCACTAGTTCACAAGACAGATGAGAAAAGCATCAAACAACAATTGAGAATCATCTAAATGTTGACAGTTGTCAGTTCCCCGTTGTCAGTCAACTGATAACAACCAACCGACAACAGACAATAAGATTCTAGGTTAAAAAACAATTTAAATAACCTTGGAGTACGGCCTTAAGTTCCTTGATTCAATTCGGACGCCTGCTACAAAAAAACAGAAAAATTATGCCAAGATCAGTAAATTCAGTTGCTAAAAGAGCAAGAAGAAAAAAGATAATGAAGCAAGCCAAAGGTTTCTTTGG
>CANHBE010000298.1 GCA_947458575.1 Flavobacteriaceae bacterium
CAGTGCAAGAAATCGCAGATGCGTTGCGCAATACAGATAAGATTGTACTTGTAAAAAATCCTGTTAATCCCGATTTGGGATTGTGGATAGGTGGTGTTGAGCGTCTCTATAACGCAGGTATTAAAAAACTAGGTGTGATTCATCGTGGATTCTCAACTTATGACAAAACAAAGTATCGGAATATTCCCGAATGGCAATTGCCCATCGAATTACAGAGTCGATTTCCGGATTTACCCCTAATATGCGATCCTTCTCATATGACTGGGCGACGCGATATGATTTTTGAAGTTTCTCAACGTGCTTTGGATTTAAATTACGATGGACTCATGATTGAGACGCACATCGATCCCGATAACGCTTGGAGTGATGCAGCACAGCAAATCACACCGGCGGTCTTGAAACAAATTTTGAAAGATTTGAGAACGCGC
This sequence comes from Flavobacteriaceae bacterium, assembly GCA_947458575.1. Taxonomy (GTDB): domain Bacteria; phylum Bacteroidota; class Bacteroidia; order Flavobacteriales; family Flavobacteriaceae; genus Flavobacterium. Next base: position 429 of record CANHBE010000298.1, read on the forward strand.
AGCACATCAACTGATGAGTTTGACTATAATAACAAAATAGCACAATTGCGCGCCGATATTGATATGGCTGATAGCCAATTGATTGATATATTAGGTAAGCGTATGAAAATTGCAGAGCGAATAGGGGCTTTAAAGAAAGAAAAGAATATCGCAGTACTTCAAACCAAACGATGGAATCAAATATTATTGAAAATGATTAAAGAAGGTGAAGAAAAAGAATTGAGCGAAGAGTTTATTTTAAGACTCTTTCGAGCGGTTCATTTGGAAAGTATTGGTCACCAGGAAAAAATAATTAATTCGTGACTTTTTTTTAATTAATATTGCACCGTTCAATCTATTTAATATAAAGAATATGAAAAAATTATTGTTGTTATTGATGTTAGTTTCGGTTTCAGTATTTGCGCAAGTAGACAAAATCTACAAACACAGCGGTGAGATCGTAAATGGTAAAGTAATCAAGTTAGAGGAGTATACCATTGTCTTCAAATATGACGGAGAAGATGCAGAAAACACTATCGGTAAATATGCAATCGAAAAAATTGTCTACGGAAAAAGTGGCAGAGTTGAAGAGGTTACAGAAAAAATCGTTGTAAGCAGTGAAAAAGACTGGGAAAAAGTGGTTATCCTAGAAGATAAGTCCTATATCGCTGGTTTGAAAAAAGGAGATGAAATTCGCGGAAAAACAGGTTTTGTGAGCTTTCATACCGGGAATACAGCAGACAAAAAATCACAGAAAAAACTACAAATGGAAGCGGCAAAAGCAGGTTACCCTTTCATCTTGTTAACAGCTGATAAAGACATCAATCAGTCAGGTGCTACTGGTCCATCTTTTGGAGCCGTTCAAAGTATTAAAAAAGGAATTACCTATAAATACTAGTTGATAGTTTAATCAAGATTATGAGAAAGTTGCCTGCTCGGGCAACTTTTTTTATGCCTTTTAATGTTGGGAAATGGTATCTTTGCGCCATGACAGGTCAAGTCTATAAATCTACGGGCAGCTGGTATCTGGTAAAATCTGAACAAGGAGATTTTATCGAATGTCGCATCAAGGGTAAGTTTAGAATCAAAGGTATTAAGAGTACAAATCCAATAGCAGTTGGTGATGTAGTCGACTACGAATTGGAAGCTTCCTCAGACGCGGTAACAGGAACCATCATACACATTCACGATCGAAAGAATTATATTGTAAGAAAATCGGTCAATTTGTCGAAGCAACTTCACATAATAGCCGCCAATATCGATCAGGTATTTTTGTTGGTTACTATCAATAATCCGCCGACAACCACTAGCTTTATAGATCGTTTTTTGGTTACAGCTGAAGCGTATGGCATCAAAACCATTTTGGCCTTTAATAAAATTGATACTTTGGATGAAGCCGCTTTGGACGAACAATTGTACCTGCAACATATTTATGAGACAATTGGGTACAAATGTCTACGGGTATCATCCACAGAGAGAAAAGGAATAGAGCCACTGAGAGAAATGATGGCAAGCAAAGTCAGCATGTTCTCCGGTCATTCAGGCGTTGGCAAGTCGACGTTGGTCAATGCCATCGAACCTACACTCAATCTCAAAACGAAACAGATTTCCGAGCAAAGTATGCAAGGTCAGCATACAACAACCTTCGCAGAAATGTATGATTTAAGTTTCGATGCAAAAATTATAGATACTCCCGGAATCAAAGGTTTCGGTATCGTAGATATGAATAATTCAGAAATTGGGGATTATTTCCCAGAGTTTTTTAAGCTGAAGGAACAATGCAAATTCAATAACTGTTTACACAAAGACGAACCCAATTGCGCAATAAAAGATGCTCTAGAAAACAACCAGATTGCCTGGTCCCGATATAGAAGTTATCTTCAGATTTTGGATGGTGACGAAGAACACTATCGGACCAACTTATACAATGAGGACCGAATAATCAGTGATCAATCGAGAAAGTCGTAAAAGATGAGAACAGTCATCCAAAGAGTGTCCCATGCCACAGTAAGAGTCGACGGAAAAGTAGTTGCTGACATCCAAAAAGGTTTGCTAGTTTTGTTGGGTATTGAAGAAGAAGATACGCAAGAAGATATCGATTGGCTGGTCAACAAAATTGTTAATCTTCGCATTTTTGGCGATGAGAATCATGTGATGAATTTGTCAATTAAAGATATCGGTGGTGAGATTATCGCTGTGAGCCAGTTTACACTACACGCGTCTACTAAAAAAGGCAATCGTCCTTCTTATATTAAAGCTGCCAAACCTGCAATTGCGATACCATTATATGACGATTTTGTTCATACATTGGAATTAATTCTGGAAAAAAAAGTTCAAACGGGTATCTTCGGGGCAGATATGAAAGTGGCACTGCTTAACGACGGTCCGGTTACAATAATTATGGATTCAAAAAATAAAGAATAATGGATATCAATAACGCCCAACTTACCGTCGACAACTGGATTAAAACCCACGGAGTCCGATATTTCAACGAATTGACCAACATGGCACAACTCACGGAGGAAGTGGGAGAAGTAGCGAGAATCATTGCCCGTCGCTACGGCGAACAGTCAGAAAAGGAATCTGATAAGAATAAAGACTTGGGCGAAGAATTAGCCGATGTTGTGTTTGTCGTTTTATGCCTCGCCAACCAAACAGGAATAGATCTTCAAGCAGCTTTCGATAAAAAAATGGACATCAAAACCAATCGCGATCATGACCGGCACCACAACAACGAAAAACTTCAATAGTGTTTGAAATAATTATTCGCGAAATTCTCAATCAATGAATATTAAGTTAGGTCAAATTGAAGCTGTTTTTAATGCGCATATTAAGCTTTCAGGGAGTAAGTCTGAAACCAACCGATTGCTTCTTTTACAAGCGTTGTATCCCTCTATAACAATTGATAATGGTTCAGATTCTGACGATTCCGAAGTCATGCGTGAAGCATTTTCTTCAATCCGTTCTTCACAAGATCAGCTAATAAGAATAGACATTCGACACGCAGGAACCGCCATGCGTTTTCTAACCGCATTTTTCGCCTTGCAAGATGGAAAAGAAACTGTACTGACCGGTTCCTCAAGAATGCAAGAACGCCCGATTCAAATTTTGGTTGAAGCCCTACAGCAATTAGGAGCAG
>CANHBE010000299.1 GCA_947458575.1 Flavobacteriaceae bacterium
CATCATTGACTTTGCTGACAACAATCTCAAGATTCTTAAGTTTCTCGCCGATAATAACGAGTTTTTTTCAAGGAAATTAAAATTGGATTACTACGGCTACATCCCCATTCTTTCGCTGCGAAACATCCCGTTGGATATCTATACCAATAAACTGATCAAAAGAGGATTTGATATCGTTTTTTCACTTTTCGTTATTGTAAGCTTTCTCTCCTGGATGACTCCACTATTGGCTATTTTAATTAAACTGGAGTCAAAAGGCCCCGTGTTTTTCCTTCAAAAAAGAAATGGTCTCAATTACCGGGAGTTTTTTTGTATCAAATTTAGATCTATGAATTTAAATGAAATTGCAGATCTTGAGCAAGTTTCTAAAAATGACCCAAGAATTACAACTGTAGGTAAAATAATTAGAAAAACGAGTATCGACGAGCTTCCACAGTTCTTCAATGTTCTTGTCGGTGACATGTCAGTAGTGGGACCACGCCCGCACATGGTCAGTCATACCGAGATGTACGCTCAGAAAGTTGATAAATTTATGGTGCGTCATTTCATCAAACCCGGCATAACCGGACTTGCGCAAACCAATGGTTATCGCGGGGAAGTTGAAAATGATAAGGATATCATTTATCGTGTCAAATACGACATTTATTATGTGGAGAATTGGTCTCTGCTTTTAGATATCAAAATTGTGATTGCAACACTTATTAACGCAATTAAAGGCGAGGAAAAGGCCTACTAAAACACTCCTTTTTGGATCAAATTATCGATTTGATTATTCAAATTAAAGTTTGTTTTTGAGTAATCAAGTACTCGTTTTTTTAAAGCAGTAAGCTCAGAATTTTCAATCAATGAAATTTCTCGTATCGATGCATTCAAAGCATCAAAGTCCTCAACTTCGACAGCCCATCCCAGTCCATTTTCCTTCACAATTCTTTCCCCTTCGCCGCCGCCAAAATAAAATATTGGAATTCCTAATGCACTATATTCAAATATTTTGGAAGGAACAGAACCGTAAATTCTTGTTTTTAAAGGAACCAAAGCAACATCAAATAAGGCTAGTTTTTTGATGAGGTCATTGCGCTCAATCATACCGTGAAAAACTATTTTTTTAGATGGATTTGCTTTGAGATAGTTTTCAATTTTCAATTTTTCAGCACCCTCACCAAAAATATGAAACTCGATATTGAGTTGTTCAATATCTAGTTTTTCGCAAACTTCCAGAACACCTTGAGCGACTCCCAAAAGTCCCGCATAAAAGATCTTAATTGTATTATTTTTTTCTGTCTTGACTTCCGAAAACGAAGTTTGATGATCTGGATAATTTCGATATAAATAGCATGCTTTGTTCGGAAATGATTTATGAATGTGCTCCAATATTTCATCGGATTGACCCAAAACTACCGTTGAGTTCTTGTATATAAAGCTCTCAAAAAACAGAGAAACTCGATGTGAAAACGAATTGACTTTCAACACTCCTAATTCAAGTGCAGCCATCGGCCATAAATCAGAAACATTGAGAATTATTTTTTTTCGCTTGAACGATAACACAAGAATACTCAAAAACGCCAGAAGCAATGGAGGTGATTGTACCACAATCTTTTTTGGTGTTCTTTTAAACAGTAAGTAAAAAAACAAACCGAAAGAAAATGATAGCACGGAAAGTATTCTAATCAATAATCCAGAACTATTGCTCGGATAAATCCAAAGACGTTTTACGGCAATACCTTGCAAGTTCTCTTCCACATAAAATTTGCCTTGGTACTCTTTAAACAAGACACCTTTCGGATAATTGGCCAGTGGACAAAGAACAGAAACGGCATAGTTTCTATCAGAAAGTTTTAGCGCTAATTGTTCAATTCTGTTTGCGGCGGCACCTTTTTCCGGAGGATAGTAATTGCTGATGATAAGAATTTCTTCCATTGATGACGCTCCGGTTAAATTGAGATAGTTCTGTTGGCTTGTTTTTCGAGCCTGGTTTCAAACCAAAGACAGCAACTATTGAACAGCAACTTTTGGTGAGTTTGTTTTTGACTGTAAACAGATCTCACAAATGCGATTTTTTTCTTGAACATCTGAACAGTTTTTGTGATTTTCATTTTCTTACTTTACTAATGAAATAAATTGTTTCAATTTTCCACTTTTTCCTCTTTCCAAAACAGCTTCTCTTCGAAAAACATAAATTAAGTTCGGTTCCAAATAGTCTGAAAAAACGTCTTCCATAGTCTTAATTTCTGCCTGCTTTAGAGGCTTTTCACTAGTGTAAAGAATCTCAAAAGTATCTAATTTGGTCTGTATAATCACAAATTCCTTAACATTTCCGTCGTCTCCAAATAGTTTCTTTGTGATTGAATAGAAAGTCATTCCCGGCGACTTTTTCCCACTGGGCAATATTGCCAAATCATTCGTTCTTCCAATAAGTTTTTTTAGAATAGGATTTCGATGCGTGCTTTTTTCATCTAAAACACCAACGTCTCCAACTTCGTAACGAATCATTGGATGCGCTTTGTTGTAAAGTGATGTGACCACAATTCTGCCTTCCTTTCCATACGGCAGCACTCGATTCTGTTCATCAAGTATTTCTATAAAAAGGGTTTCCGAATTAATTTTCCAAATTCCCTCTGGGTTTTGCAAAGCAATTATATCCAATTCAGCGCTGCCATACTCGTTGATAATAGGAATGCGAAAGCGTTCTTCCAGTAGTTTCCGATCGTCATCAAAAAGCATTTCTGAAGTAATAATACAAACTTTTAAACTAGGGCAAATGGCATTTAAATACAAATCCTTCTTCTTCAAATATTTGGCTAGCAAAACAATCGAATTGGTGTAGCCATTAATATAATCAAACTTGGTGCGTCGAAATTGACTTACCATTCTTTCAAGAGCCGCATCTGAAAAGTCAAAAATATTAAAACGATAGCGGTGACTTAAAAAATCCTTTAATCGCAATTGTAAATTGGCAAATAAATCTAAAGGCATTCCATAGAACCGCGCTTGCCATGAATGATTAAAATCGAGTCCATACCATTGAAATCGACGCATGATATTGACCCATATCATCGCATGACAAAACTTGTCTTTTGCGAAAACAAATGGATCTCCGCTGGAGCCGGATGTTTTATTGATGTAGACATTTCCAAGGGTATAACCATTTGAGAGTCGCTCTTGCAAAGGTTGCTGGAAATCAATTTTTCGCATCACAGGAATATCTTCCCATTCGAGAATCGTTCTCCCTTCGACAACACTTTTATAAAACGGGTTATTCTGTAGGTGAAAATCGAAAATTTCTTTCTTTTTTGATTCCAGAAATGTCTCATAAGAATCATCAGTGAAGTTGAGTATTCGTGCCAATTCAGCTTTCGCTTTTTTAATAGGAAAACCATTTAGCTGTAACGCAAGATCAAACAGATTCAACACAATAATTCTAATTTTCCTCAAAAATAATGTTTCGTTTCTACTACAAGATAAGAAGCTTGTTTTTTTTGAAATTTTATTATCAATTAGCTGCAAAAGCAAGTATTTTTGCCGA
>CANHBE010000300.1 GCA_947458575.1 Flavobacteriaceae bacterium
AGCTGCGAAAAGAGGGTTGAGTAATTTTAAAACGACACCACAAGCTTTAAAGGCAAGAGCTTCAAAACAAGCCTTGGATTTATTCTCTGAGATGGGAATCATGAATCATGTTGAAGTGGAAGCACGATACGAAATTGAATTGGAAGAGTACACCAAGAAAATTCAAATCGAAGGTCGTGTGCTAGGTGATATCGCGAGAAATCATGTAATTCCAACTGCGATTCGTTATCAAAATACTTTGATTGAAAATGTTCGCGGTCTCAAAGAAATTTTCGGAAAAGACTTTGAAAAAATCGCGAAAGAGCAAATTGTATTGATCAAAGAAATTTCAGCGCATATTGAGGGAATCAATACCAAAGTCGAAGCTATGACAGAAGCTAGAAAGAAAGCAAATGCTTTGACAGATGCTCAAAAGATGGCTGATGCATACTGCGAAAAAGTAAAGCCCTATTTTGAAGTGATTCGCGAGCACTGCGATAAACTTGAATTATTGGTTGATGACGAAGTTTGGACATTGACCAAATATAGAGAGTTGCTTTTTACAAAATAGTAATTCACAAACCAACAAATCAACACCTGATACGTTTACAATGTATCAGGTGTTTTTTTATTAAAAATATTGTAACTTTCCTCAAACAAATTACTTCATGCGGAGCGCTTTTCATATTTTTTGGATTTTTATTTTTTGTTGCAATTCGGCAATTTCTCAAGAACAATTTTCTGTTTATTTCGAGAGCAACAAATTTAATCTGACCAACAAAGAAGCAGATCGCCTAAGCAAGTGGGTTAACGACAACAAAGATTCAAAAGTGCTGGGTATCCAAGGTTTTTGTGATGAAGACGGAAGTAGTGCCTATAATGATACGTTGGCCAAAAACAGAATCAATTTTATTTTTTCATTGATTAAGGACAACATCAAAATTAGGGAAGATTTCAAAACAAGAAGCTTCGGTGAATTGCATCAATTGTCTAAAGTGAAGGCAGAGAATAGAAAAGTAACTTTGTTTTATATTCAAGCGAAAGACATCAATCGTGAGAATGAAATTTTGGGTATCAAAACCGAACCGCCTACTGCAGCGCTCAAAGAAATTATTCGATATCCCGAGAAGTTGGTGTTTGACAATCCCGACGGAACTACCACCGAATACAAACTCGACGTGAATTTTATGAATAAAATTTCGGGATCAACAGTAGGAGAGAAGCTCAAAATCGATAATCTGAATTTTAAAATCAATACGTTTATCGTCGTTCCGGAGTCGAAAGGAAAACTCTATGAACTTCTCTTAGTGCTGCAGAAAAATCCAAAACTTAAGATCGAAATTCACGGTCATTTATGCTGTATGCCCGTCGATAGGTTGGACTTATCCACGCAACGTGCAAAAGCCATAAAGAATTTCTTAATCGCCAATGGTATTGATGAGCAAAGATTGACCTACAAAGGATTTGGGAGTACACAACCCTTATTTCCATTACCCGAAAAAGATGAATCACAGCGAGCTGCCAACAGACGCGTTGAAATTCTGATTGTTTCTAATTAAAGATAAAAATGAAACTCTTCTTTATCAGTATAGCGTTTTTCTGTTTTTTGCATCTCAATGCACAAGAACAAATCGCAGTTTACTTTGATTTTGATCAGTACAACTTAAATGATAAAGCGGCGCTACAATTGCAAAAGTGGTTGACTGACAACCCCAATATTGAAGTGCTCAAGATCTTCGGTTATTGCGATTGGAAAGGCAGTAACACCTATAATGATTCTCTTTCTTTGCAACGCGTAAAAACGGTTTTCAACTACCTAAAAATGCATCATATTAAAGTGAAAGAAAACTACGAAGTCAGAGGTTTTGGGGAAGATTTCGACCAATCGAAAGTGCAGTCTGAAAATCGAAAGGTATTGATTATTTACCAAAATGCGATTGTAGAAAAGCCGAAGGAAAATCCGTATTTTGATGAAGATACACCGCTTATTGATCAGTTCAAGAGTGCAAACGTTGGTACAATAATTCGTTTGAAAAATATCAATTTTTACAATATGACGCCGCGAATCTTACCAAAGTCAAAAACAGTTCTTTATGATTTACTATGTGCTTTGCAGGACAATCCGAATCTAAAGATTGAGATTCAAGGTCATATTTGTTGCCAGAAAATTTACGATATCAACGATTTATCTGTCATGCGCGCTCGTGCGATTTACAATTATTTGGTAAGTCAAAAAATAAGTAGAAAACGACTGTCTTACAAGGGATTCGGCACAAGTAAGCCAATTCACGCAATACCTGAAAAATCTTCACAAGAAGAAGAGGAAAATCGGAGAGTTGAAATATTAATTCTAGAAAAATAGTTTCGAATTACCACACTCAAAATACTATCTTTGCGCGACAACAACACACTGCCAAATGAGTTCAGCCACTTCGAAACGATACGCCGATCGCGGAGTTTCTGCATCTAAAGAAGATGTTCACCAAGCTATTAAAAATATAGACAAAGGATTATTTCCTAAAGCTTTCTGTAAAATCGTACCAGATTACCTAACAAACGATGATGCGTATTGCTTGGTTATGCATGCCGATGGCGCCGGTACCAAGTCTTCTTTAGCATACATCTATTGGAAAGAAACGGGTGATATGTCGGTTTGGAAAGGTATTGCCCAAGATGCCTTGATCATGAATATTGACGATTTGTTGTGTGTTGGCGCGACTGATAATATCATGCTCTCATCAACGATTGGGCGGAACAAAAACAGAATACCCGGTGAAGTAATTGCAGCGATTATTTCGGGCACGGAAGAGTTGATTCAAGAGTTAGCATCATTTGGCGTGACGGTACATTCGACAGGCGGTGAAACGGCAGATGTTGGCGATTTGGTTCGAACAATTATTGTCGATTCAACTGTAACCGCTCGACTGAAAAAAACAGATGTTATTGATAACGCGAATATCAAAGCCGGTGACGTTATTGTTGGCTTGGCATCGTTTGGTCAAGCTACATATGAGAATAGCTACAATGGCGGAATGGGTAGCAACGGATTAACATCGGCGAGACATGACGTTTTTGCTCATAAATTGGCCCGCAAGTATCCGGAAAGTTATGATGATCTTGTTCCGGAAAACTTAATATACGCAGGCAGTAAAAAACTAACAGATCGACTACATGATGTTGATTTAGACGTTGGTAAATTGGTTCTTTCACCAACGCGAACCTATGCTCCGATTATAAAAAGTATTTTGGGTAAATACCGTTCTGACCAAATTCACGGCATGGTGCATTGCAGTGGCGGAGCCCAAACTAAAATTCTTCATTTTGTTGAGAACCTTCACGTCATAAAAAACAATTTATTTACAGTTCCTCCTTTGTTTAAACTGATTCAAGAGCAATCGAATACGGATTGGAAGGAAATGTATCAGGTATTTAATTGTGGTCACAGAATGGAATTGTATGTCGACCCGGATATTGCGGAAGATCTCATCGCAATTTCAAAGTCATTCAACGTTGACGCGCAGGTTGTTGGTAGG
>CANHBE010000301.1 GCA_947458575.1 Flavobacteriaceae bacterium
AAACTGCGGTAAATTCCACGCCTCTTCCTGATTTTCCATCGAATAATTGTTAAACGTTCCGTTGAGTCCAACAGCAATATTCTTCGTAAAGTCGGCTTGCAATTCCCCAAACAATCTAAAAGTTCGCAACGTGTCGTAGGTCAACCCAAAAGAATTTCCGTATTGATACATTTCTTGCACGAGAATCGAATCATTATAATTGTTGGCGATAAAAAACGCACGATTCTTTTCATTAATCACAGAACCTTTCACAGTGTAACTCACTTCATTTGCTAACTTTCCTTTCAACCCGGCATAGACATCAAACTGACGATCTGTTGGAGCAATGGCCAAGGTTGGCGACAAAAACGGATTCTCATTCGTAAAATCGCGATATGAATTTTGCTGCAAATCACCATCAACACCTAAGAAGAAAATCATGTAATCGCCAACTACTTTCAATGACGCATTGGCTTTTGGATAGAAAAACACTTTGCTTTCACTATTCTGATTGTCCATTCCCATCACGACCGATGCGCCGATGTTAAACGACCAATCGTCTTTGCGCATACCAAAACTGGGATGTAACGCGATATTGGTAAAACCGTAATTTATTTTGAAAGTGTCCGTATAATCTTTACGGAAAGAACCACTCACATGATCGACGGTAATGATTGTTTTGATGTCTTTTCTAAATAGTTCAAAATTAAGTGTTGGACTCACAACAAATCGATTTTCTGCCGAATCATAAGCGTCCCAAAAACGATTGTACTTGAGGTTCATTCCGCTGAAAATACTCTCATTAAAAGTGATTCTGCCGCCTAAATTGAAGTTGTTATACGATTGCATTTGGTCTATACGATCGATAACAGACTTTCTATCTGAAGGTGCCAATGTCGATCCGAAATCTTCCGGCAAACCATACCAATAATACTTTTGAATTTGAAAGCCCAAATCAGTTGTCCACGAATATTTTTCCTTTTTACTTCCGTAGGTTAAACCAACCGCAGTATTAAGAAACTTACTGTCTAACTCCGATTCTTTGATATCCGAGAACGAAGATAAATGCTGTAGATTTCCGGCTACAAAATCGGTATCGCCAATATTCTCGGTAATGTATAATTCGCCTAGAATATTAGAGTAACTTCCTGCGCCGAAAGTTGCATAGTTTTTATAGATGCGTTCCTGTGCTTCTTGATCGACGTTGGCCGCTTTACCTTTAGACGGTGAAAAAGTAGAAGCGACCGGAAATGAAAAAATAGAATATTGAATCGGTTCCCTTTTAGTATTATCTTCATCTTCGAGCGCCGGTGTTTCCTTCACTTTAAATGCGTCAGAAATCGTCGGTGTGTAGGCCTTAACTACGTTTACTACTTCCGTACCTATATTCTCATCTTTCTTCTGAGCGACGAGTTGACCGAGAGTAAATAATGATAAAAACAAGACTAATTGAAACTTGATTTTCATAATGGATTCTTTTGATTGATTTGAATTTGGGAGTTCTGATTGACTTTGCTTCAGATGCTCCATTTAATTCTGAATTGATGAATTCGTTTGCGCTTCTTGAGCTTTGATAGCATCGAGTTCGAGGCGTGCCTCCTCTAAAACATCTGTAAAATCGCCAAAGTTTTTGATGACGCTTTCCAGGATAAATGTCGCTTGAAAACTATCTTTCAATGCGTAGAAGTTCTTAGCCATGATGACCAATCCTTTCGCCCCAAAATATTTGTATCCGGAGTAGTCTTTCGACAATTTTTGTATAACCGTATTTGAAGCATCGTATTTGCCGTCTTTATTCTTAAAATAAGCATCGTAATACAAGGCTTCGGCTGCTAATTCACCTTTGGCAATCGTTAATAACTTGGCGTAAGCGGCACGGGCTTTCACCTCATCGTTGGTTTCGAATGCCGCGCGGGCAACTATGATTTGAGCATCCGATTTTACTTTATTATCCGTTTTCGGATTAGCGAGCACTTTTTCTGCATAAATCACAGCATTGGGATAATCTTTTTGCTCATAATAAGTCTTCATCAAATTTGATTGAGCGAAAGTGACATTCTGCGGAAAATCTGCTTCCGTTTCGAGACGTTTCAAGACTGTGATTGTTTTGTTGGCGTCTTCTTTTTTCAGATAAATTTCAGACAAACGCGCTAAAGCTTGTTCCGTAAACTCATTTCGTGACTTTCCGATGACAAACTCGTAAGGCGCAATAGAAGCATTGCTATTACCATCAGCAAAATATGATTGTGCGAGATAAAAATTTGCTTGCAAAGCATGCAATCCGTTAGGGAATTTGGAAACGTAACCGCTCAAATTTGCAATGGCCTGTTTGGTGTTGTTTTGCTGATATTGCTTCTCTGCCGCTTCGAAAGTATCATTATCAAGATCAGCATCTGTCACAGAGACAAAATCTAAAGTTTTAACCCAAGTAGCATACTCATCAACTTTTCCGTTATCCATATAAATCAGTCGAGCCGTTGCAACTGCTTCCACTGCCTCTGGACTTTTGGGATATTCAGCGGCAATTTTCTTAAACTTCACTAGCGCTTGTGCATCATTTTCGGCATTGTAGTACACCAAACCTTGACGCAAAATAGCTTTGGATGCATACGATCCGTTTTTGAACTCCGCCAACAATTGATCATAAGTTTTTATTGCTAAATCATTTTTCTTTTCTGCAACGTACGTATTGGCCAATTCGAACAAAGCGTCATCGCGATATTGAGATTTGGGATAATTGGTAACAAACTTGCTTAAATCATCAATCTTTCGGTCATTTTTGCCCACAAATCCGTAACTGATGCCTTTTTGGAAAGCGGCATAATCAGCATCAACGCTTTTCAATTCGATTACTTTGTTGTACGCGTCCATCGCTGGCCAGTACTTAGTTGTTACATAGCGACAATCTGCCAATCGAAGGTAAGCATCGGTCAATCGAACTTTGTCCTCTTTTACCGCATCAATATGGTTTTGAAAATAATTTCCCGCTTGGTCGTATTCTTTCAACTTAAAATAAACATAAGCCATATTATAGTTGAAATTTTTATGCTCCGGAGTTGTTTTCGCTGCCGGCATGTTAATGAAATTTTGGTAACCGGATTGTGATTCTCTGAAATTATCCAGAACATAGTCAACTTCTGCTTTCCAAAAAGTTGCTCTTGCCAAAAACTTCGGATCTTTGGGCTCCGCAATTGATTTCTTAAACAAGACTAATGCTTGGGCATAATCGCCATCGGTGTACAATTCTAAACCACGATAGAAAGTGACCTTTTGATACGCTTCTTTGTTGGCAAAATTTCTGTTCTTCTCCAAAACATCAAGTGCACCTTTGTAATTTTTTGCCGTGATGTAGGAGTTAATCAACAGCGTTTCTATTTCTTGTTTGCTGGGGGAAGCAGGATATTTTTCAAGAAAGGCAACCAATACGTCAGGCACCGGCTGATAAGAATTTCCAATATCGTAACTCAATTTGGCATAATTGAGATAAGCGTCTTCTTGAATTTTCAAATCAAAAGCCATTTCAGAGGCG
>CANHBE010000302.1 GCA_947458575.1 Flavobacteriaceae bacterium
ATCGTCATATTGGTCGTGATCAAGTAGTTTTCCCGCTGATTTTCAATGAAAATAGGCTCACGTGCACGAAACATTTTGCCTTCAATTCGAAATTGAACAGCATCTGAAATAGCATAATCGAAATTGGTTGATATTCCTAAAATCTGGCTGCCATCTGCTGTATTGGTTGCGACAATAACTTGATCTTCATCGCTATAGAATTCGCCTCGTGCTGCAAGCTTTACGCGTTTATTGATGCGATATCTCACGATGCCAACGGGAGAAAACCACATGGCATACTGTGCTGTTGCTTTCTTCTCTGTTCCCAAATCAAATCCGACAATAAAATCAAATTTGCTTCGGGTTTCATATTGCCAATAGAAATTATGAAAAACTCTGAAAGTCCGCAAACTATCGGGTTGGTCAGATCCTAAGAAATTGCTGTAGTTAATTACCATGTTCTCCTTCGGTTTATAATTGATTTGAATACCGAATGAGGGCTTTTGGTTGCCATCAATTTTTGTGATTTTTTGCCAACCATTCAATGCGAAGATTGCAATAGCGAGATTCTCTCTCTTGTTGGTAAATCCCAATTTCGCACCGGTTTCATAGTAAGGTGAATTTTCCGCCAATATACTTCTGGTTAATGTATAACAATCGCCACTAATCGCACTTTCAAAACCAATATGCGATGGCATGATACCTACATCAAGCCATAAATTGTGCGATGATGAAAGCTTAACGCCCAAGTTTGCTTCGTAAATAAATTGTGCCCAATTGGGTTCGTTACTGAGATTATATTCGGCATAATTTCCGACCATAAGTCCAAGATTTGCTCTAGTATTTTCAGTTTTATACGCTGCTTTTCCAAGAATTAAATTTGCATTGATTTCATTATGTCTTTTGTGGTTGTAAATAAAATTAGGACGCTCATGATTTTCCGGATTAGAAAAATCATATCCATAATAAAACTCACCAAATCCGCTGTAAGTAATGTTATTGCCAATTTTATTCTGTGCGGACAGCTCACAGCTCAAAAGGAAAATAATTAGCAAAACAGGGAGAAAAGGTTGTTGATGAGTTGTTGATCGTAGGTAAGGCAATAGTTTCATAGGACAAATGAAAAGGCTATAGATCTAAATCAAAAGTTTTTCTGAGCAAATCTAGATTAGGATTAATTTCGTTCAACCGATTGAATTTGTCTTGAGCCGTAAAAGCAAATTTGGTCTCAATACTTTCGTTTACAACTACTTCGATACTGATATCGTGATTGTGAAGGTGTCCTTTTAAATAACCTAGTAACGCTGATTTTTCAGATTCAAAATCAATTTTTGAACTTTCATTCGGGAGTTCAATTGTAATCACTGTTCCGCTTAATGTGGGATCATTCATCAATAGCAATGACTCCATAATTCGAGAACCTTTTTCTCCTAACTTCTGAGCATATTTTGTCCAATATAATAACATATCGGTTTCATTAAATACTTCAGTTGGCAATTGAACACTCTCGTTATGATCTTTTTTTACAGCGGCAAGAAGCTCTTTCTTTCCTTTGATACTTGCCAAAGAAAATGCTGATATGTTTTTGCCTTCAGAAACTAACAGAGCAGGATTTTTTTGTTGCGAATTGGCAACTGTAGTGGTTTCGGGTTGCTGTATTACCGGTTCGACGACAATCGATTCTGATTCGTCAAGTTCAGGCAAAATTTCATTGATGATTTCAACGATTTCCGGCTCATCGACCGCCAATTCTAGGACTCTGCCATAGAAATATTTTGGTGGAATTATAAATCCGTCAACTTTTTTTTTTCTCCATCAAAGGTGATAGAGGCCAATTGCATCAAACAGAGTTCGATTAGTAATCGCTGGTTTTGAGAGCTTTTATATTTTAGGTCAGCATCATTGGCGATGTCAATTGCTTTTAGCAGAAAATCCTGTGACGCTTTTTGTGATTGAGTGGCATAAAGCTTTTGCGCTTGTTCGCCCATTTCAAGCAACGACAGAGTTGCCGGTGTTTTACTCACCAACAAATCTCGGAAATGTGAGGCTAGTCCACATATAAAATGATGCCCATCAAAACCACGAGCTAAAATATCGTTGAAGGCGATAAGCAAATCTGGAATCTTATTGTCTAAGATTAAATCAGTGATATTGATATAGGTTTCATAATCAAGCACATTCAAATTCTCTGTCACCGCCTGACGCGTTAGGTTGTTACCACAATAGGAAACGACGCGATCAAAAATAGATAAAGCATCCCGCATGGCGCCATCGGCTTTTTGAGCTATGATGTGCAAAGCGTCTTCTTCGAATGACACTCCCTGATTTTGAGCCACTTCAGCCAAATGTTCTCTGGCGTCTTTAACTGTAATTCTTTTAAAATCGAATATCTGACAACGGGATAAAATCGTTGGAATGATCTTGTGTTTTTCCGTCGTTGCCAAAATAAATATCGCATGTTTGGGCGGTTCTTCCAACGTTTTCAGAAACGCGTTAAATGCCGCGGAAGACAGCATATGCACCTCGTCAATAATATAAACTTTATACTGTCCGGTTTGCGGCGGAATCCGAACTTGGTCAATCAGATTCCGAATATCGTCGACGGAATTGTTAGACGCGGCATCGAGTTCGAAAACATTAAAAGCAAAATCTTCATTCGGATCGTCATAGCCCGGCTGATTGATTTTTCGGGCGAGAATTCGTGCACAGGTTGTTTTTCCAACACCACGTGGACCCGTAAAAAGTAGGGCAGATGCCAAATGATTGGTTTCGATGGCATTGAGCAAAGTGTTCGTAATAGCTTGTTGCCCGACAACATCCTTGAATGTTTGCGGACGGTATTTACGCGCCGATACGACAAATTGTTCCATGTTTTTTTATTGGAGAACAAATATAAGTTTTTTGTTGGTTGGTTGATTTGGATAATCTTGGTTTTGGGGAAAAGTTTTTCACAAATTTAACCGCAATGAACGCAAAGGCTTCGCAAGTTCTGCAAAGTGTTATTGGTAAGCGAAATCCCTAGCCCCGATGGCAGTGGCATCCTTTTTTAAACCCTTTCAGAGTTTTGAACCCTTTCAGAGTTTTGAACTCGGGTTTAAGAAAGATAGAACGGACAGCGGGATTAGCTCCTCAAGCAACATTCAAAATTTATTTCGCTGTGTTTCACAATTCGTCAAAAACTCGCGTCAAAATTCAAAATAATAGAACTATTTTTGCCATGCAGACCGCCTTATCGCTTTATGCTGAACTCGTTTCAGTGTCTTTTGATTTCAAGTCAGTAGGTTCCGAATTAAGTTCGGAATAAAGAGGAAAGTCCGGACACCACAGAGAAGCATAGCGGGTAACGCCCGTCCGTTGAAAAGCGAGGACAAGTGCAACAGAAAGCAAGTACAGTTCGGCTGTAGTGAAACCAGGTAAACTCTATGCGGTGAAATTCCAAGTATATCGGCATTTAAGGGTTTCTCGCCCGTTGTCGAAGGGTAGGAAGCTCGAACCAATGAGTAATTGTTGGTCTAGATAAATGATA
>CANHBE010000303.1 GCA_947458575.1 Flavobacteriaceae bacterium
ACAATCAATGGCTTGAGTTACTTGCGGAATGAATTTTTGATCTTTTTCTTCATTTTCTAGTATTAGCTTTGTTACGTAGTTACCTACAATAGTACTAAATTTTATACCTTTGGGCTTTTTTGCTAGTCCCATTAGAGCAATAGCTTGCCTAAATTTAAAGAGTGAAGAGTTTGCGCTGCGATTATTTGCTGTAACCCAAAGTGGCGGCTGTGTGGGTGCGCTTGTTTTAGAGTCGCCTAATTGTAAGTTTTGAGATGTATTTGAAAAGTAAGAAAGATGAGGCTCGTGTCCTAATAT
Source organism: Flavobacteriaceae bacterium (assembly GCA_947458575.1). Classification (GTDB taxonomy): domain Bacteria; phylum Bacteroidota; class Bacteroidia; order Flavobacteriales; family Flavobacteriaceae; genus Flavobacterium. Next base: position 298 of record CANHBE010000303.1, read on the forward strand.
AGGAGGGTTAAAAAATACTGTTTTTTGTGCAATTGCACCTGTGTTTGTACCGGTTGATGTACTAGTCGTTTGCATATATCAATACCTTAATTTTAGAATAAAAACATGAAAAAGAGTCTAAAGTCGCTTGGTTCCAGATACCGGAATTTTTATATTATGCTGCCTTTAATATTGCAATGTATTTTATGAGTATCTAAATTTAAATCGTTACATCGAATTGACGTTACAAAAATTCACACAATAAAATTTCAAAATGGAAACATAAAAGGAGTATTTTAGAATTTTGGGGTATATTTGTAGGTAGAAGCGTGGTATCGCTACCACGCAACCCCATTAGAACCGTACGAGCCCTATTAAGGCATACGGCTCCTTCACCGGTACTGCTTAAAAGCACTCGAATTAAAGAATAAGTTATGTCTAATACATGGTTTTGGAAATTTAACTATATCAAGAATTTCTGTGAATCTTTTCCACTTAAAGCTTCGCTTTTGGCTCCGCCTATTTAGCCACTTGAACATAATATTTTTAACTTCATGAACGAATTGAGAGATTCTTTTCATGTTGTCATTAATAGCAAAATATTCAAGGTACCCGTTTACGATTCTCTTTGCATAGTCAAAGAAGTCTTTCCTATGCCTGTTCTTTTTAAAGTTCTCTAGAATTTGTCCAAGTTTCAACCTAAAACGAGCAGGGTCTGTTCTCCTCTTCACACGCCAGAAAATTTTATTCGTGCTGCGATTTCGAGATGTCCCCCACACATGGATAAAACCTAGAAATGAAAATGTAGGTGGTTTATGTCCTAATTTATTCAGACTTTCTGCCACTTTTCTCCCATTTGGTATCACCTTTGTTTTCGTTTCGTGTAATTCCAAACCATATTCCCGTAGTCTTTCTCCTAATTCCAACCTAAGTTGCTCTGCCTCTGCAACGGTTCTTGCTGTGAAAACCATATCATCCGCATAACGAACAATAGTGCATCCACATTCATATTCTTTCGCGTTTATTTTCATGAACCATAAATCTACACATTCATGCAAGTAAATATTCATTAAAAGAGGCGAAAGGATTGAACCCTGTGGCAATCCGCAATTATTTCTCACAATATTATTTTCGGCGTCAAGGCTGTCACATTTGATTAACTTAATAATTAAATAGAGAAATCTCTTATCCGTAATTTTATTAGCAAGAATTTTAATTAGATTTTCATATGGTATACTAGGAAAACATTTCTTGATATCCACATCCAATACCGCACCAGTTTGGGCTTTCATTAGGTTCTTATCAAGGTCGACAAGTGCTTTATGACAACTTTCTTCTGGGCGAAATCCATGTGAACACGCAAGAAAATGCGGTTCGAAAATACATTCTAAAATTCTGCGTACTGCTTCTTGTACAATTTTATCCTCAAAGCAGGAAATAGCCAGCGGTCTCTTGGTCCCATCATGTTTCGATATTTCTACCGTTCTTGTTGGCTTCGGATAATAACTTCCATCTCTAATTTTAGATAGCAAATTCCTCAGATTTCCGTCTAGATTGTTCCAGTAATCTGCTTTAGTTACCTTATCTATTCCAACAGCCTTGTTTCCGTCAAGACTATTAAAACATTCAGCAAGAAATTCTATCGACAAAATATGTCCTAAATTAGTAAATATTTCATCTGGATTTTCTCGTGACTTTATCTCTACTCGTGCAAGTTTTGTATTCGTTGTTTTATTCACTTTGCTGGGTTGACTCACAACGTTTCCCTCCAAACGATTGCCGGTTACTGAACCCCTTTGCTCCACGAATTTATCATCCGCTTCTTAGCTCTTATGAGTTCTCAGACTTCTCACGACACATACTGGTTCGCTCTGATTTTACTCTTTCACTTGCCTGCTCTGCATTTCTACAGTGGAAAATCGTGAGATCTCCCGTTCTAGCCATCTAACCTTTGCATACATGCCAAGTTCTAAGACCCCGCCCTCGTCTGTTGCTTCTCGCGCAATTTCGAAGCAGCAAATATTGACTTCCATCCAATCTGACGTCGTCGTCCAAGGGAATTTGGATATGTCGTGGCTCGATTACTTCACACTTTCGCGTTTCGGCCTGCATGCTCGCTCCATACGCTTAACCTGTGTCATCGCTGCCACAGGTTCAAATGTTCGCTACAACATGAATGCGCTCCCTCCTTTGTTGGTCGGACTTTCACCGACAAGGTTAGACGCTCGTGTCACGGCGCCCCAGATTTTCTCCTCTCTGGACGTCAAAAAAGAAAAATCCTATTAAAAAATCAAGGCTTTTTTTAAAATTTTATGGAATAAAACCTAAAAAATGGGTTTATTAATTGGTCTTTTAAAATTTTGGGGTACATTCAGTTAAAAAACACTTGACTATAGTATTATAGTATTATATCATACTATATGATGAATAGGAGTGCGAGCATGATTGTTCTTGAACTAGTTGAAGATGAGCACAATTACTTCCAAGAATGGTTAGGCTCTTGCAATAAAGATCATAAAAAAATGGCTGAATCTATGATCGCTTGTTTAAAATATGGCGGTATGCGTTGCCGCTATGTTACAGAAATTAACCCAGAAGGACTCTATGAACTTAAAAGCAAAGGAACAGGGGTGCGGGTGTATTTCTTTTTTGATGGTAAAGAAAAAGCTATTTTAACAAATGGGACAATAAAAACTTTGAATAAAAGAGATATTTTTAAACAAAGAAACGATATTCAATTTGCCTATAGATTGATGCTAAGATACTTCAAATTATAAGGGAGTTTACCATGAGTATAGCTAAAAAAGCAGATGAAAATAAGTTTACTCTTGTTGAGCATACGATAGACCCTGAAATGGAAAAAAAGTGGGCCTTAGTGTATGATATGTTTGCACATAACAAAGAAAAAATAATTAATGCCGTGAATAAATACAAAGAAAAAAACAACGTCAGTTTAAATAAATTTTGTAAAACATTTGATATGACAACAAAACAATACTACAGAGTCATGGATAAGTCTGAAAATATTACTTTAATGACAATTGCTGAGTTAGCTGAATTTATGGGATATGATTTTGAATTGGTATTTAAAAAAAAGAAATAAAAAAGAACTAAATAATTCTCTAATTTGTAGATTATTGAAATTTGTGCCATTGTCTCAG
>CANHBE010000304.1 GCA_947458575.1 Flavobacteriaceae bacterium
AATTCAAATTTTAGAATGAGTTAACAAATATATTAATCATTTGTTGTAAATGAAATTTAAAATACTAAATATGAAGATGAGCAAAATAATTTGCAAAAAATCAAAATAATCAGTTGTGTTCTTTAGCCACTAATTGTCAACATGTATACTAAAAGAAAAGTCCCATTACAAATCTTTACCTGTCAATCCCAAATTTGGTTTCCTCTAATGGTTTAATACTATTCGCAATTGTTCTTTGATTGAAATCATTGCTAATTCTAACACATTGAGATTGCACAAAAAAAAGAAAAAAGTAGACTCTCGATTAGAATACATTTAATCATTATCTTGAACGTCAAAAAAAAAGTAGCATAACTGTAACATCTTATTAAATCAAAAGTCTTTCACTTTAAAAATAGCAATTTACTTGACTCTAACGGATCTAAATATAGAAGAACTTATTGCTTTATGCAAAGCGAAAAATCAGAAAGCTGAGTTCGAAATATACCGCCGATATAGCAAAGCGATGTTCAATGTTGCAGTTAGAATTGTAAAAGACGAGCATTATGCGGAGGATGTCATGCAAGAAGCATTTTTGAAAGCTTTTGCGAGAATTAGCGACTACAGACAAGAAGTTGCTTTTGGCGCTTGGTTGAAAAGAATCATTATTAATCATAGCATTGACTTCTACAAGAAGATATCCAAATTTCAATTTGATGAATTAGAACGTAATATTTACCGAATTGATCATGAAGACGTTGAACTTGTTGAAATAGACTTTAAGATATTGAAAGTTGAAAAAATACTTCAGACAATTAATAATTTAAATGACAATTATCGAATGGTGCTTACATTACATTATATCGAGGGTTATGACCAAGAGGAAATAGCTGAGATTCTCAATATTAGTTACGCCAACTGCCGAACGACATTGAGTCGGGCAAAAGAAAACATCCGCAAAGCACTACAAAATTCAATCTAACGAGAAACGATGAAAAACAAAGAAAATCAACTAGATGAAATCTTCAAGCATTTTGAAAATCAGTGGGATATCTGCGAACTTCAAAGTGATCACGAAAATAAATTTATCCGCAAACAGTACGCAAGCGAGCGAAACCGAAGATACTATTTCCCTCTTGCGATTGCAGCATCCATTCTCTTGTTGTTTGGATTATTCATCGTCACAAGTAAAAATAGTGATCGACATAATTTAAGCCAAGCATCAACTGAGACACAAAAAACAGATTCTGTTTTCAATGCAATGCTTCAATTTGAATTGCAAAAAATGAAAGAAAAAAAATCACCGCTGAATGAAAAAATCATCAACGATGCGCTTTTACAAATAGAAAAAATGGATCAAGACTATGAAAAAATTAAGCTAGAACTAATCGAGAAAGGTGAAAATCAGCAAATTATTTATGCGCTAATCCATAACTATAAAGTTCGTATTGACTTTCTTGAAAGAGTTTTAAAACAGTTGAACAACATAGAAAAACTTAATATTACTACTGATGAAAAAACAATTTAATGTATTATTTACGCTTTTGCTTTTGCCCATTTTTGTATTTGGCAAAACGATAGATCTCGGAAAATATACCAAGCAGAAAGAAATCAAAAAAGCATATTTGGTTAACAGTGACGCGGGTATTTCTGTGAAGAATTCTTACGGGAATGTTTATATCACAACTTGGAATGAAGATAAAATTGAACTAAACATTACCATTAAAGTTAGTGGCGACAATGAAAAGTGGGTCCAAAAAAAAATAGATGAAATTGATGTTTCGATTGAAGCCCTAAAGTCACTTGTAAGTGCAGAAACCAACATCGGGAATTCTCGCAATGGAAATTACGGCAAGAATAGTAGTTTTGAAATTAATTATACTGTGAAAATTCCAAAAAATGGTGGTGTGAAAATTAAGAACAACTATGGCTCCATTATCACAGAAGATTTATTTGCAGCAACCAACTTAAATTGTGATTACGGCAAAATTGTTCTGGGTCGTCTTTACGGAAATTCAAATATTATTTCATTCGACTATTGCACCAAGTCGACTATTGAATATGTCAAAAATGCCACTATCAATGCGAATTATTCCGGATTTTCTTTAAACGAATTTGGATCTCTTACACTCAACACGGATTATACAGATTGTACGTTGGGCACAGGAACAAATTTAAAATACAATAGCAATTACGCAAAATTTGATATTGGAAAGATTGTCAATCTTGAAGGTGACGGTGACTACCTAAACATTAAAGTTGGACATTTATCAAATAATCTTCAAATTACAACAGACTACAGCAAAATTTTAGTCGAAGAAATCGATGACATAGCTAAAAATATCAATATCAATGCGCAATACACCGCAATAGAACTCGCCTATCATCAGGATTTTGCTTTTAACTTCGACATCGACCTTAAGTATGCCAACTTGAAATCTGATAATCAATTGGAATTTACTTCAAAGCAAGAAAAGAACTTTTCTAAAAGTTGTGAAGGCTTCCATAAAAAAAATACGACAAGCAAAGTGAGTATTCGCTCAGAATATGGAAATGTTTCACTGCGTCAACGCTAAATCAAAAATAGTTTCAATCATCATTAAATCACATCACATGAAAAAATCAATCGCATTTTTTATCCTAATTCAATCATTTGTGCTTAGTACACAAGCGCAATGGAATTCTCGAGATAAAATAAAAGGAAATGGCAACTTTATCACAAAAGTTATTTCGGTTAGTAGTTATGATAAAATTGAAGTTTCGGGATTTTTCGATATCAATCTCACCAAAGGCGAACCGGGAAATATCAGTATCGAAGTTGAAGAAAATCTAGTGGATTATATTGAAGTCGAAGTAGTAAACGGTGAACTGAGAATCGGACAGGAAAAAGGAAAATATATTGTCCCCAGTAGATCAAAAGGAATTACTATTGCTGTTCCCTTTAAGGAGATGAATCGTGTTTCGCTTGTTGGTTCGGGCTCTATTAAGTCTAAAGAAATAATAAATCAACAAATCTTCGATTCAAAACTGTCGGGCTCAGGTGTAATTGACCTTACGATCAATGCCAATGAGGCAACAGCGAAAGTAACAGGCTCCGGTAATTTAAACTTAAAAGGCGATGCTGAGAAGTTTAACTGCGCTATTACCGGTTCAGGCAAAATAAATGCCTCCGCTCTAGAAAGTAAACAGGTAAATGCATCAGTAACAGGTTCGGGCGACTGCAAAGTATTTTGCAAGGAAAGCCTCGAGGCAAAAGCAACAGGTTCAGGTGATATTATCTACTATGGTAATCCCACGAAAAAAGACACAAAAATCACAGGATCAGGTGACATTCGAAAAGGTTGATTATTGAATAGTTCACGAAAGAAAGGCGCTCTATTTTTTAGAGCGCTTTTTTTGGCATTCTTTTCAACAAAACCAATCCGATAATAAAAAATATTGCC
>CANHBE010000305.1 GCA_947458575.1 Flavobacteriaceae bacterium
AATCGTTTGGGCTTACATATCAAGCACGACTACTTTAAAATTACCAATTTGGCTAATGGAAAAAAATTAGCCGAGAACTTTAAAGCATTAAAAGACAATAAATTGGTCACCGTTGTCTACAATTTTGTTGATATGCTTTCACATGCTAAAACTGAAATGGATGTCGTAAAGGAACTGGCATCAGATGATAAAGCGTATCGCTCTTTGACGTTAAGTTGGTTTAAGAATTCTCCTTTACTGGAAATCATTCAGCAAGCGCAAAAACTTGGATTCAAATTGATTATTACCACAGATCACGGAACAATTAATGTCAAAAATCCATCGAAAGTAATTGGCGACAAAAACACCAGCTTGAACCTGCGTTACAAAACAGGACGTAGCTTAACTTACGAAGACCGGGATGTATATGCCGTAAAAGATCCAAAAAAAATTGGTTTGCCCGCCATCAACATGAGTAGTTCTTTTATCTTCGCTAAAAATGATTATTTTTTGGCGTATGTTAACAATTACAATCACTACGTGAGTTACTACAGAAACACCTACCAACACGGTGGAATTTCTCTGGAAGAAATGATCGTACCTCTTTTAATTTTTAATCCGAAGTAATGCTGTGAAAATTATCTTTTCTCGCGACGAAATAAGTGCTGTTTCAAAAATAATCTTGGGTGAAAACCCCAAAAAGGTCATGCTGTTTTATGGCGAAATGGGAGCCGGTAAAACAACACTTATCAAAGCATTGACAAAATCGCTTGGGGTAAATGACCATACTAGTAGTCCAACTTTTTCTTTGGTAAATGAATACAAAACCGATGACGATGACTCCGTGTTTCACTTCGATTTCTATCGCATCAAAAACGAATCAGAAGCCTATGACATGGGCGTTGAAGAATACCTCTACTCCAATCAATGGTGCTTTATTGAGTGGCCGGAGCGCATCATCAATTTGATTCCCGAAGAACATAGTACCATCAGAATCTCGGTCTTGCCGAATGGGGAACGCGAAATTGAATTGTCGTAAAATCACTTCAATAAGAATTTCTCAGTTTATTATTGTTGGCTACTTAAACCCTTTTTTATACCTTAGACCGAAAATAGTATTCTGATATTATGGGATTGACTCCATTCACCAAGCAACAATTACTCCCTCAAGAAGAAAAACTTGAAATAGCGAGACACAAAAGTGAACTTTTCATTGGAATCCCAAAGGAAACCAGTTATCAAGAACGTCGAATTTGCCTCACTCCAGATGCCGTAAATTCGTTAACCTCACATGGTCATAGGGTTATGATTGAATCTGGCGCAGGACTTGGTGCGAGCTATACAGACAAGGAATATAGCGATGCAGGAGCAGAAATTACCAGCGACACAACGAAAGTACTAAGTTGTCCGATGCTTCTAAAAGTTGAACCACTGACCATGAACGAAATCAAATTGGTCAATCCACAAACTATTGTAATTTCCGCTATTCAACTAAAAACCAGAAAAAAAGAGTATTTCGAAGCTCTGTCCAAAAAGAAAATAACCGCTTTAGCTTTCGAGTACATTAAGGATGAAGATGGCACATACCCGGCTGTGAAATCTCTTAGCGAAATTGCAGGAACAGCTTCTATCCTACTTGCTGCTGAGCTGATGATTGGTAACCAATTCGGAAAAGGATTATTATTCGGCAACATCACAGGTGTTCCACCTACTGATGTGGTCATTCTAGGCGCGGGAACTGTCGGCGAATTTGCGGCAAGAACCGCTGTGGGTCTCGGAGCAAACGTAAAAGTATTCGATAACTCAATTACCAAACTCCGACGATTGCAGAGTAGTTTGAGTCAACGGGTATCAACCTCAACAATACAACCAAAAACACTTCTCAAAGCACTTCGCCGTTGTGATGTCGCCATTGGTGCAATGCGTGGCAAAGATCGTTGCCCCGTAGTTGTGACAGAAACCATGGTTGAACATATGAAAAAAGGCGCTGTCATTGTAGATGTCAGTATAGATACAGGAGGTTGCTTCGAAACTTCTGAAATCACCACGCACGAAAAACCGACATTTATAAAACACAATGTGGTACATTATTGTGTTCCGAATATACCGTCGCGCTATTCTACAACAGCTTCATTATCAATCAGCAACATCCTCACGCCTTATTTGTTACAAATTGCTGAAGATGGCGGAATTGAAAGCGCAATCAGATTGGACAACGGCTTAAAGAATGGCGTTTATTTGTACCATGGTATTTTGACCAACAAAGCGATTGGCGATTGGTTTGGACTACCGGACAGCGACATCAATTTAATTGTCTTTTAAGGATTCTTTACGCTATATTTACCGCTAAAAAAAAATGAGATTACGTTTCCGCTTTGCCTATTACTTGGTTGGCTTCACCATGGGATTATTTTTTGTCACTGCAATGTTTATTGGAAAAGACACCCGCTGCAATTACTTTCCTAATGCCCGCGTACTCAACGATTTGAGAAACAAGCCTTTTGTGTTTTCCAACGAGGCTGCCAAAGTACTCTCACAAGGCTGGGTAGATACAACAGATATTAAGAATTCGCTCAAATATGGCGATGTCGACTTTGGAAAGAGCAACATCAAAGTGGGTAGCGGAAAGCGCTATATCATTGAAGGAAAAACTACCAAAAACCAAGAAATTCTGTTAGAGATTGTAAACTACTCCGATAAGGCAGTTTTGAAAAACGTGGTGAAGAAGGAATAAGGATTGGGAAGTTGTAGGTTTGTTTTTTTTTAATCCAATTATTGAGACCTATTCGATAGTGATATGCCTTCTTTGAAAAACAACCGTCGAACTATAAAATCCCACAAAATGAAATTACTGAAAGTTATAGGAATAGCAATCGCAATATTTACATTGATTTTTGTAGGACTTTTTTTTTACATTAAATACAAAACAACAAACATAGAAGACAAAAAAAAATTAGAAATATCGATAGACAAACAAGCCAATAAATTTGTTACTGAAGGCAACGCATATGGATTAGTTGTAGGCGTAGTGAAAAATGACAAAGTCTATTTCAAAGGATATGGAACAACGGAAAAAGGAAAAACTATCTTACCTGATAGCACTACAGTTTTTGAATTAGCCTCTACAAGTAAACTTTTCACAACCATTACTTTACAACTTCTAGTTGATAATGGTGAGTTGAGATTAGATGACAAAATTCAAACGTTACTTGGCGACAAGATAAAACTTCCGGTAATTGCTGAAAAAACGACATTACAACACTTGGCGACACATCTTTCAGGATTTCCTTCACTACCTAGCTCATTTATTGCAAAAATGACAGATGAAACAAATCCATATAAAAACCTAGCTACACAAGATATTTATGACTACTTAAAGACTTGTGAAGAAAAACAGACTGAGGGCACTTTTGAATATTCAAATTTTGGAA
>CANHBE010000306.1 GCA_947458575.1 Flavobacteriaceae bacterium
CCATCGCCTTCACCAACACTGACTTTTACCACACAACCTGCATTCAAATTCTCAAAAATTGCGATTTGTTTGACAGTTTGTGGTTTTTCGAATTGAACCTCAACTATTTCGTAGCCGTCAAGTGCATTCTTCGGGTTCCATGCGTTTGGGGAATATCCCGCCTGTGGAAATGCATCCGGTTTGCCTAATATTCTTTTGATTCCGTATTGTTTTCCACCCAAATCAGAAGAGTACTTAATTAACTTGCTCGCCCACTGAACCTGTTGTCCTATTGCAGCAAACGAAATGATCAATAGGCTTATCAAGAATTTACTTTTCATAATCAAATTGAATTAAAAAAAGGCTGCCAAAACAAGTCAGCAGCCTGAAACAACTAAACGTTCAACCTATCTAATTGTTTACTTTTATCTTCTCTACTTTTCTTCCTTTGAAAGCAAAAATGTATTCTCCATCTTCGGTGATATCGATACCGCTTCCGTATTTTGGACTTCCCCCTTTTCCTTTCGATTGCACAGAGCCTTTAGTTTCTCCATTAGACATGTCGATTCCGTAGATAATGTTCTTGCTATTGCGCTGGTCTCTTAGGAAATAGTTATCCCCGATGTGGTAGAAATAGTCTACACCTTTAATTTTATCAGAAGCATAAGCACGCTTTCCATCTTTTTTGTTGTAAGCTGCCAGTCCTTTTTCAGATAATACGACCACTTTCTCTCCAAAATCGATTACGTCCGTTGCTTTACCAACTCTTGCATCGTTGTGCTTTACATCGAATAATTGTTTGCCGGATGCAATATCATAGCCATAGAATTCGTCTCCATCGCCCACGAAAAGTGTTTTGTTTTCTTCCAAAATAAAGTCAGTGATTCGTTTGTCAAATCTTTCAGAACGCCAAGCCACCTGACCTGTCTTATCATCTATACACAAAACAGAGTTCTTTTGATTTTTGTAATCCCAGTAGATGTATGGCACCCATTGTTTTACTGATCCACCACCGAAACCTCCAACAGAGCCAAAACCACCGGATGTTTCTTCTAGACGATACTCTTGAACTTGAACTTTTCCTCCGACCTGAATCAGCACTTTATCGCCTGTTTTATAAATATTTGGCATACAAAAAGCACCAGTAATTTTCTCTGAAGCCCAAAGCAATTTCCCTGAATTGAGATCATGCTTTTCGACATACTTTGTTCTATCTCTTCCGCCCAACATAACCAAATACACCGCATCATCGGTAAATAAAGGATCAGCTAGTGTTCTGTAGATTTTAGATCGTCGACCGCCGCTGAACAAACCTCCATTAGCGCCTTGCATATCATTCTCGTAATTTGCATTCCAGATTTTCTGCCCGGTATTGTAGTCGTAAACATTCATTCCGTCGAGGTACATATATATTTTGTCGCCCTTGATCCATAAGTCGATTATTGCTCGTCTTGTCACCAACTCTTTCTCTATCGTACCGAGGAAAGTAGCATCCCATAGAATATCGCCATTGGCAGCATTAATGCGAACCAATTGATTCTTAAATCCGGAAAATAAAGCGCCTAATGCAGTCGGCTTGAAATTAACCATTATAATCTCATTTCTTTTGGCATCATAGACATATTTCCCAACACCACCTTTAAAGCGGTTGGTCTCCCATATTTTCTCACCAGTATTGGCTTTAACTAATATCACTGAATTTCTTTGAGAAATCAAGAAAGAATCAAGTTCGTAAATATATTTGACGGTTTCAAGTTCACCTTGGTCAGTACCTTCTTCTGCTTTTGTTCCTTTTGGAATAAGGTCTTGGTATAATTCTGAATTCCACAATTCCTTCCCTGTTGCCAAATCGAGTACAGCAACTCTGTCGGTTCCTAATTTTCGGGCATCAAAAAGAAACAAATAGCCTCCTTTTTCCTTCCAGATTGTATACTGATACTCTGAATTATTGGTTTTGTTTGTGGTTAGCTTTTTGTAATCGCCGTTCCAAATTGCCTTGCCGTTTGTATCGAGTACAGATGCGGAGTTATCGTCTGTACCGATAATGTATTGACCATCACCATCGCAAAGTGCCAAGCGAGATGCTTTATTATCGAATTCTGATTCCCATACTGTGCTAAAACTGCCCGACTTTTTTCCCGCGGATTTTTTACCGATTAAACCACCGAGCTGTGCAGACATTGTTAATGTTCCGATCATAAAGAAGGAAACTGTTGTAATAGTTGATTTTTTCATCTTGATTGCTTTTTGGTTGAACTTCTAGAATGTAATCGTATAGCGAATCTTGTATCGCTGCTGTTTTTGTAATTTGAATTGAAACTTGTGACTTAAAATGTAATCAGACATGAAGTTGATGAAGTCGATGTTTTTTATTTCGCTATCCACTTTAAAGAAAGAGGACACCTTACCATTTTGAACGACACCTATGTCTATGGTCATGGTTCCTTTCACATCAGCGTACTTCTTATTTTTTCTTTTCAGAAACTCCTCTGATTGAAAAACATCATTAACTTCCTTCGTTACTACCTCTGCAATTTGTTCTTCATCTGTAAGAACCGGTCTCTGAGCTTGCGCGTTGTTGTTCATACAAAAAATCGCAAGAAGCATCATGCATTTAAAAACTGTCTTCATCGCAATAATTATGGTTGATTTGTGATTTCATTGTCTTTTTGATTAAGAAAAATTAACAATACAAATCTGCCCATTTGAGCGATGCATATCAATACGAAGAAATACGTATTCTGTCATTATAATACTTTGCTCACATTCTCGTATTTTGGAAATTGTATTCGGCAATCTAACTATTCAACTCTTTAAATTTGACTTGCACTTACGCTAGCAGCTTTCCATAAAGAAAGCCGTTATTATATTGAATAACAGCTTTTTAAATATTTGTCATCAAGAAGACTACAGTTAATTTACAATCAACTTCTTTGTCATGCTAATGCCCTCCTTTTCAATAGAAATAAAATACACTCCTTTAGGTAATTCCGAATTAGATAGTAAGTCAACTACTTGAAACTCTTTAATTTTTTGACCTAAGATAGAATTTACACGAATCATCCCGTTGATCATATTTGCTGATGTTTGAATTGTAAAGGATCCGGCAGTGGGATTCGGATACAATACAAAATCAATGTCATTTATATTAAACTCATTTCGTTGTAGCAGATTTTCCGAATATAGTGGTGGCGTGTTATCGTTTAACCTTGCGATGTAATTTCTTGCGATTCCGTTATATTGAGAAAAAAAACCTCCATTGAGAATGAAATACGGAGAAGTACGTATATTTTAGAAAGTAATATTTGGGATTCTCTGCTGAAGACCTGCGATTTTCTGCTTTAGCTGTCTCAAGAATTTTTGATGACTTTCGGAGTTAGGGTCAAATGGTTTATGTGC
>CANHBE010000307.1 GCA_947458575.1 Flavobacteriaceae bacterium
GATGATTCGATTGCTCCTAATCCAAATTTTACCTCAGTACTTACTTCCGGAACATGGATTGTCTCTTACTATTTCGAAGACGATGATGATGAAACCGATGATTATATTGGCTATAATTTTACATTCAATTCGAATTTTACCATAAGTGTAATTAAAGATGATCAAAATTCAACTGGAGCCTGGGCAAATTACCTGGATAATGGAAATAATGAGCTAGATCTTAATTTTTCTGACTCTAATTTGCAAGAGTTTAATGAAGACTGGAAGATTGTTGAGTATTCTTCAAATCAAATACGTTTGAGACACATCAGTGGTGGTGACGATATGAACGAAAGCTATTTGTATTTGACAAAAGTTTAATTTGTTTACTTACTATTTTATTGGAGAAAAAACCATTTCATACAAAAGGAATGGTTTTTTTTTTGGGTTGTAGCTTTAGGAAACATCAAGTGCCCAAGGTAGAGTAAAACTTCGCACTTATTGATTTTGTGTTGTGTTGACTGCAAGATGCAGCTTCAATAATTAATGTGTAACAAATACAATCATTCATTTATCAGTAAAAATGAAACTTCAGTTGTTCGTAATTGATGTTTTTTGTGTCAGTGTAAACCAAAAAAAAAACTGTCTAATTTTGGTTAGACAGTTTTTTTAATTGATGTAAATATTATCATTCTAAAAAAGAGTTCGCCACATTAATCATCTAGATCTGTAAATTCCTCAATTTTGTCTTTGATAGCATTTGCCAAACTCTGATTGCCATCGTCGCTCGTCGGATTTATTTCAATCAATCCATCGCCATCATTATCTGTTGCGCTACTAAAATCAATATTGCTGATAACTGAATTCAAATCAAAGTTAAAGACAATCGCTGTTGAATTTTCAGAAATGACGATATTTTGGTTTGAGTCATCGTAGTCAATTTCGAAATCTTCATCAGTATTATGCCAAAATTCAAAAGGTACTCCATTTATTGTTCCTTTGATTTCAATTGATTTACCAAACATGGCGCTACCAGATTTCGTATTCCGCGCCATTTTAAATTCAACCTCTTTGTAAACACCATTTGGTAAATTTAAAGAAACAATTTCTTGTGTACCATTTAAAACATTGAGTTCGAAAGGACCTTTCAATTCGATATCATCGTCGTCACCGTAAAATCCATCGCCTGACGAAAAATCATCATCCATTTCGAATTCAATTTCTTTTAAATTGATTTTGAATGAAGTCAAATTTACAATTGCATCAGAATTTAGTCTCGCCATTCTGCCAGAACCAAACGTTGCTTTTGCATTAATTGTAACATTTTCGTTGCTTTCCTGATCATCTTTGTTGCATGAAATACCAACCACAGCGATGCAGAATAATCCTAGAAGTAAACCTTTGTTTTTCATGATAAATAAATTTAAAGTTATTTGATTTTGGTAGTAAACAAAGAACTTCAAAATTACCCTACCTAAATTTTAATTTATTTCCCTTACTATTCAAACTTCGAATGCAAATGCTTAAATTTGCGTGCATTTTTGACCATATTTCGAATTCCTAAAATAGCAGAATACCATGTTTGATAATTTAAGTGACAAACTAGATAAAGCGTTCCATATCCTAAAAGGACATGGGAAAATCACCGAAATCAACGTTGCCGAAACCTTAAAGGAAGTTCGTCGTGCGCTACTCGATGCCGACGTAAATTTTAAGATTGCAAAAGATTTTACGACTAAAGTCAAGGAGAAAGCTATCGGTCAAAATGTATTGACCACTTTACAACCGGGTCAGCTTTTGGTGAAGTTGGTCAAAGATGAACTGACCGAATTAATGGGTGGTGATTCAGCCGGAATCAACCTTTCAGGAAATCCAACCGTCATCCTAATGTCGGGTTTGCAAGGTTCCGGTAAGACCACATTCTCGGGTAAATTAGCTAATTTCCTAAAAACAAAAAAGAGTAAAAAACCATTGTTAGTTGCATGTGATGTTTACCGTCCGGCGGCAATCAATCAGTTGCACGTCGTGGGAGATCAAATCGGCGTTGAGGTATATTCTGAAATTGGCAATAACAATCCGGTTGAGATTTCTTTGAATGCAATCAAGTACGCAAAGGAAAAAGGATACAATGTTGTCATTGTGGATACGGCGGGTCGATTGGCTGTCGATGAGGAAATGATGAACGAGATTTCTAACGTTCACAAGGCAATTCAGCCACATGAGACTTTGTTCGTAGTTGATGCTATGACGGGTCAGGATGCCGTAAACACAGCAAAAGCTTTCAATGATCGTCTAAATTTTGACGGGGTAATCCTAACAAAACTAGATGGTGATACAAGAGGTGGAGCTGCTATTACAATCAAATCCGTAGTCAATAAGCCAATTAAGTTTGTCGGAACAGGCGAAAAAATGGATGCTATTGATATCTTCTATCCATCTCGTATGGCAGAGCGAATCCTTGGTATGGGAGACGTCATCTCTTTGGTAGAAAAAGCACAAGAGCAATATAACGAAGAAGAGGCAAGAAAACTCCAAAAGAAAATTGCCAAAAACGAGTTCGGTTTTGATGATTTCTTGACGCAGATCCAACAAGTGAAAAAGATGGGAAATATGAAGGATCTCGTGGGAATGATTCCCGGAGCATCGAAAGCAATGAAAGATGTGCAAATTGAAGACGATGCTTTCAAACACATCGAAGCCATTATCTATTCGATGACGCCAAAAGAAAGAAGTAAGCCTGCCATTATCGATATGAAAAGAAAGAACCGCATCGCCAAAGGTTCCGGTAGAAAGATAGAAGAAGTAAACCAACTGATGAAGCAGTTCGAGCAGATGAGCAAAATGATGAAAATGATGCAAGGACCCGGAGGTAAACAGATGATGAAAATGATGGGTGGTATGAAAGGAATGGGGTAAAGCAAAAGCTGACTGATTCTATTTTTTAGAAGCTATTTCCCGCTTTCCGCAGTGCACGGCACTTTGCTCCAATCGGGGCTAAGGCATTCGATTACCAAGCAACACCTTTGCATAGCAAGCAGACGAAGTAATCCATTAACAACAAACACACAACTACAACCATGCAACTACTCGACGGTAAGAAAACAGCAGATGACATCAAAAACGAAATTGCTGCAGAAGTTAATTTGATGAAGCAAAACAATCAGAAAGTTCCCCATTTGGCGGCGGTGATTGTTGGTAATGATGGAGCAAGTTTGACATATGTCGGGAGCAAAGTAAAGGCATGTGAACGTGTTGGTTTTGAATCAACTTTAATTAAATTGCCTAGCACTACCTCGGAAACTGAATTGCTGAAAAAAATCAAACAGCTTAATGAGGATGATTCTATTGATGGATTTATCGTACAATTGCCGCTACCGGAGCAAA
>CANHBE010000308.1 GCA_947458575.1 Flavobacteriaceae bacterium
GCAGATTTTTATGTTCTCAACACAAGTAGTTTCAAAGTTTGCAAAAAGTGCCGCTGATTTTTCAGACAGAAATGCCTTTTTGATTCATGATGTTTTTTATACATACACCGAGTTTTGGGATAGAATTTCGATCATCAGAGCAGGAATACATGAAACAATCAAGAATTCCAATATTGTTGGCGTCGTTGCACATGATCATATTGATACCTACGCTTCAATTTTTGCACTTTGGCTGGAAGGTATGGCTTATGTGCCATTGCATCCTAAACAACCGATGGAGCGAAATCTGGAAATCGTGGCTCAGGCTGAAATTCAGAAGGTTCTCGATGCAAATTTAGATTCAGATTATAGCAGTCAATTGGTTGTGAAAACACAAGCATTTAACATTGATAACAAGAGAACGGAATTATTAGATTTCCCCGAGGATTTATTGGCTTATATACTCTTCACCTCTGGTAGCACCGGAAAACCAAAAGGAGTACAGATTTCCCGTCACAATGTTGGCTCGTTTATGCATGCGTTTATGCAAGCCGGATTTATAGTAGATGAAACGGATCGATGTTTACAGTGTTTTGATTTGACTTTTGATGTTTCTGTACAATCTTTTCTGCTGCCTCTAACCCATGGTGCGTGTGTATATACAATTCCACATGATCAGATAAAATACAGTTATGTGTATGGATTGTTGGAAGATCACGAATTGACTTTTGGTGTGTTTGCCCCAAGCATGATTCGATTCTTAAGACCTTATTTTGATGAGATTGATCTGCCAAAGATGAGATATTGTATATTAACCGCCGAAGCTTCACCGGTTGATTTAGTTCAAGAATGGGGTAGATGTATTCCTAACGCAACCATTTTTAATTTTTATGGTCCGACTGAAGCTACGATTTATTGTACCTATTATCCTGTTCCGAAAAACAATGCCATAAAACAAGGCAATGGAATGCTGTGCATCGGAAAACCTTTCGCCGGAATTAAAGCTGTAATCCTTGATGAATCATTTAATAGCGTAGGTTCCGGAGTCAAAGGAGAAATGTATATTGCCGGAGACCAATTGACTTCAGGCTACTGGAAGAATCCCGAGAAAAATAGCGAGTCTTTCACAACCTTAACTTTTGATGGTGAAACAGCAAGATATTATAAAACGGGTGACTTATGCTTTGAAGATTCTGAGGGCGATATTATGTATTTTGGGCGTTTAGATTATCAAGTTAAAATACAAGGCTATCGCATCGAATTGGGCGAAATCGAATTTAATGCACGAGAAATTATAGGAGGAAAGAACGCTGTGGCTTTTACTTTTGAAGGCAACGCAGGAAATCTAGAAATTGCTATTTGCTTGGAAATAGATGCGTTAGACAAAGAAACATTTTTGAGTGCCTTAAAAGGGAAGTTACCCTCTTATATGATTCCGTCAAGAGTGTATAATTTGGTTGAGTTCCCACTGAATACGAGCGGCAAAATAGATAGAAACGTAATTAAACAACAAGTTCAAGCACTGTAAATGGAGATTACTACAAGAGCTGCTACATTGGCAGACATTCCTTTTCTGGTAGAAACTATTATTGAAGCTGAAAAAAGCGGAACTCCTGTTTTTTCGTACACTACTGTTTTTGGATTGACGGTTGAAGAAGCAAAACATTACATTGCCTTGATGCTGGAGGAGGAAATAGATGGCTGCGAATTGTCTGTTTCTGCGTTTTTGGTTGCTGAGAGTGGAGGGAAGACAATTGGCGCGGTCTGCGCATGGATTGAAGGTTCCGAAGGAGTTCCATCAATTACACTGAAAGGAAATCTATTACAATATACTTTGCCGGCAAAATGCTTTCAAGCTGTCTATGCTGTAAATCCAATTATTAAGGAATTACATATCGAATATATTCCCAATACCATTCAGATCGGATTGGTATATGTGTCGGAAGAGGCCAGAGGTCAAGGCTTGGTGAAAAGATTGTTAGAAGAACGTATAGAGCAACTTAGACAGGAAAATAACAATTTGTCAGAGGCATACGTGCAAGTATTTGCTCACAATATACCGGCCATAAAAGCATACGAAAAGGTCGGTTTTCAAGTTTTTGATTCGAAAACGGCAAAAACAAAAGAGATCCTAAATTATTTGCCTGATGCGTCCAAATTATCGATGAAGTTAAATCTAAAATAAATTTAAAAATGAACCATTCAAACATTCTTGATAAGCTTACCACAATATTCCGTGAAGTGTTTACCAATCCCAACCTAGTTTTGTCGAATGACCTAACTGCTAATGATGTTGATAACTGGGATTCTCTGACGCACATGATTCTCATCACAGAAATTGAAACCCGCTTTGAAATTAAATTTAAATTGAAAGAACTCAACAAAATGAAAAATGTTGGAGATCTTATCGAAATTGTTACTGCAAAACTCAGTGAATAATGATTTTCACTTCGCTTAATTTTCTTCTGTTTTTCCCTTTAATTGCGCTCTTGTTTTATGCTATACCGGCTAAATGGAAGAGCTTGATGCTCCTGCTTGCGAGCGTCTTTTTTTATTTGAATATCAGTCCGGTCTATTTGGTGCTGCTATTGGGAGTTGCTATCAGCACCTACGGTTTTACCTATTTGATGAGTCAATCCAACAATGAAAAAAGAAATCGACAGTATATGTTGGCCAATATTGCCCTTATACTTACACCGCTTTTTTTCTTCAAGTATTTTCAGGTTATCAATAATTATATTTTTGGATTGCTGTCTGAAAACGGCTTGTTTTGGCCGCTTCCAGAACTTAATTTCCTTTTGCCGGTCGGTATTTCTTTTTACACTTTCGTCGCTGTTGGTTATACCATTGATGTCTACAATGAAGAAGTCGAAGCCGAGAAAGATTTTGGCGTTCTAACCTTGTTTATCTCTTTTTTTCCATTAATCTTATCCGGGCCAATCGAAAGAGCAGCAAATATGCTTCCTCAATTTAGAAACTGGAAACCAGCTGATTTACAAGGTATTAATAGTGGAATAAAACTCATGCTTTGGGGTTATTTCATGAAGTTAGTTGTCGCGGATCGTTTGGGTATGTATGTCGATTCCGTATATCACAACATTGACAATCACAACGGCACGACTTTGCTACTAACCACTGCGCTGTATCCGTTTCAGGTGTATTGTGATTTGGGAGGATATTCGCTAATCGCAATCGGGACTGCAAAAATTCTTGGCCTCGATGTTATGCACAATTTTAAAAGACCTTTTTTCGCTACAACAATGGCGGAGTTTTGGCGAAGATGGCATATATCGCTAATCACTTGGTTGACCGATTATGTCTATACACCGTTGTCATTTTACTATAGGAAATATAAAGTGAATGGTGTTGTCA
>CANHBE010000309.1 GCA_947458575.1 Flavobacteriaceae bacterium
GAAGCTACCGTTGAAGGTATTGGTACGATTGTCAATACCGTAAAGTCGATGTAGCACTGCAGCCGCGTTAGGGATAGAGGCAAGCACCGCGTGCAGCCGAAAGCCCGCCCGCTTTTTCCGCGGGAACGCCAACAACATAAATCTAAAGTCGCAGGCGTATTTAAAGTGCAGCGTGTTTATTAATCTATAAGTCTAATGAAAAAATACAGAATCGGACAAATAGTTCCGTCATCCAACGTCACAATGGAAACCGAAATTCCGGCGATTTTCCGCTCGAGAGAAACGATATTACCCGAAAGATTTACGTTTCACAGTAGTAGAATGCGGATGAAAAAAGTGACCAAAGAAGAACTTGAAGCTATGGATGCGATGAGTTTGAAATGTGCCCAAGAACTGTCAGATGCTCACGTAGATGTCATGGGTTATGCTTGTCTGGTGGCTATTATGAGTATGGGACGTGGTTATCACTGCGTGTCTGAAGTCAATTTGCATCAGGAAACTATCGCAAACGACTTCCCCACTCCAATCGTGACTTCTGCCGGCGCTTTGATTAACGGATTGAAGGTTTTAGGCGCAAAGAAAGTAGCGGTTATTACGCCGTATATGCGTCCGCTAACCGATATGGTCGTTGATTATATTGAACATCAAGGATTTGAAGTAGTCGATTCGATTGCGCTGGAAATTCCGGATAATTTGGAAGTCGCCGCGCAAGATCCGATGAATTTATTGGATATATACAAACGTTTGGATTTGACCGATGTGGATGTTTTGGTGGCTTCGGCCTGTGTTCAAATGCCGTCGTTAGAAGCTATTGATTTGATTCAATCAGAAATTGGGATTCCGGTGACTTCTGCTGCAGTTTGTACGACTTACGAAATGATGAAGAAGTTGGGCATTGAAGCTAAGTCTGCGATTGGTGGGGAATTGTTGAGCGGGAAATATTGATGATGATGTAATAGTCCGTAGGGATCAATTGAAATTCCATCGTTGAGTGTCTTCCTTGAAGTAGTTTCGGCATGAACTTGTGTTTAAATAAATAAGATTTGGTAGTGCGATGACAGGTCGTATTTTATTTTTTGGAGTTGTTTTTTTAGACTTTTTTAAGTTTTAACGAGTTTTTCATCAGTTCATCGAAATTTTATGGTAGGCAATCATTTTAAATATAATTTAGCTCAAAATATTAGTATTAACAATAAAACCTACCCCAAATGAATCAAAGTATTACTACTCTAGCCCTTAATCTTTTGATATCTGAAAGACTAAATCACCGTATTGTTTTCGCAGGAAAAATCATCGAAATATTGCATAGTGGTTTGCCTAACATGGACAATGAAGAAGCAAACCTCAATAAATTTATGTCAGTTATTTCCAAATGTACACAAGAACCTACTTCTGAAGAACGCGAAGTTTTCTTTACATTGGCGCAGTATTACAATAGCAAAATCTTCGGACAAACAGATTTGTCAGCTGTAGCTTAATAAAAACCGTATCTCTTATATTGAAATGAAATAGTAATTAAAGAGATAAAAAAACCACGATAGTTCGTGGTTTTTTTATTTTTAATATGTTTAGAATTGTGATTATCTCTTTAATGAAAAATGGGCTTTAAATTCTTTAGAACTTCCATTTTCTTGATATTCTACCACAAACCAGTAATCGTCTGCGGGCATTGATTGACCATTATACGTGCCGTCCCAACCTAAACCTCTTGGACTGATCTGCTTTAATAATTTGCCGTATCGGTCGAAAATAGAGATGACAGAGTTAAATTGCTCCGCAAGGCCAAATATATTCCATGTGTCGTTGTAACTATCGCCATTTGGAGTAAAGAACTTAGGATAATTCACAACCATAACTTCAGCAGTCAATGGACTTGAACAGCCGTTCGCATCGACAACCGTAATAGTGTGAGTACCGGAGCTCACCTCTTGGAATATATTACTTTCCTGAAATGGACCATAATCCAGTTGATACAAATAATTTCCGGCGTCGGTAGCCAAGACAGTAATGACTTGATTATCCTCAAAATAATTGGTAACAATACCGGTAACCCCAACAAGTGTGTATTGGTTAATAGTCACATTTATGGTTTGTGGGACAGCACATTCGCCGGTGTCCGGTGTAAATAAATACGATGCACTAACCAGATTATCGATTGCTGATGGTGTCCAAGATCCCGCAATTGCATTAGGTGAAATTGTTGGTAATGGTGGTACAAAAGCTCCATTACAAAAAGCGAGGTCAGGAAATCCAGGATTTATTGGCTCGGTAACTTCTACAAATACTGTTTGAGTGGTCGCACATTCTGTCGCTGCAGGTGTGAATACGTAAGAGAAAACACCACTAACTGTATTATCGACTACTGCTGGATTCCATGTTCCTGGTATACCGTTTAGAGAAGTTAAAGGCAAGACTGGTGCAACACTATTTTTACAAAATGGATTAACTGTCGCAAAGTCAGGGATGGTACGCGGTAAAATATTCACATTCAAAGTTTGCGTCAGGGCACATTGTCCATCATTTGGTGTAAATGTATAATCCAAAGAGATAAAATTACTTATGAACGGTGGATTCCAAGTTCCTACTATACCATTTGGTGACGTATCTGTTAAGATAGGTGCTGGAAAACCATCACAAAATGGAGCAATGGGAGCAAAATTAGGCGTTACCACAGGTAATATCGAAACAGCAAGAGTTGTTGGTAACGCTGTTACACATTGCCCCGCTGTAGGTGTAAAGGTGTAAATAGTGGTTCCCAAAGCAGCTGTACTAATAGAGGCAGGACTCCATGTTCCGGTTATTGGTGGTGTATTTTCTGATGCATTCAAAAGAGGCGGTGCAATTTGTCCCTGACAAAGTGGTCCGATTAGTGAAAATAATGGAGTCGCTCTTTGGTTGACCGTGACTGTCAATTGTGCAGTAGTGGCACACTGGCCCGCAGACGGCGTAAAAGTATACGTAGCGGTTGTCGTATTATCAATTGGCGCATTCCAAGTTCCGGATATACCATTATTAGAAATTAAAGGTAACGGAGCTACCGGATTTCCCGAGCAGATCGGTGCAATTGCTGTGAAAGTTGGAAGGACGTTCGCATTAACGTTAATTGGACGTGTAACACTTGTACTTGGACATCCACCTGTTCCCGTAATCTCGTATCTGATATTAGCGGAGCCCGCTGCAATTCCACTGATAGCTCCGGTACTCGCATTGATAGTCGCAATGGCTACATTCGAAGACGACCAACTACCTCCCGGTACCGTTGATGCAAAAGTTGATGTGCCACCAACGCAAATAGATTGAATCCCACTCAACAAACCTGGATTCTGTGGAGCAGAGACTGTC
>CANHBE010000310.1 GCA_947458575.1 Flavobacteriaceae bacterium
ACTTGCCAGACTATTCTGTATTCAAAGGAACAGTCGTTCGCGCGAAAGCATATAAACCGGGTGCAATGCCAAGTAAGATTATTTCTAATTCCTACTTTGTATCCCCGGAAGGAAGCCAACGATTTTCTATTCCGGTTGTCTCCCTTAGTGTCGACGAGAATAAATTTTTTGACTACAACGACGGTATTTATGTAGCAGGCGTAGATTATGACAATTGGCGGGTTGCAAATCCGGATATACAAGCGCTTTTTTATTCGGACTCAAACTTTGATCGTTCAGGCGAAGAATCCGAAAGAACCGGTCATTTCAGCTATTTTGTAAACGGATCTGAAGTGCTTAATCAAGATGTTGGTATCAGAATTAACGGCGGTGGAACACGTGCTTTTCAAAATAAATCATTGCGTTTGTATGCGCGCGCAGAACTTGGTGCCGAAAAATTTAACTATCCGATTTTTGCTAATGAAAACTTTACAAGTTACAAGCGACTTGTTCTGCGAAATTCGGGGAACGACTTTTTTAATACGTATTACAAAGACGCATTCACCCATGAACTCATTGAAAAAACAGGTTTAGATAATCAGGCTTATCAGCCGTCTGTAGTTTTTCTTAATGGGGAATATTGGGGAATGTTAAACTTGAGAGAGCGATTAGACAGACATTATTTTGAAAGAAAGTACGGAATTGGAGAGCAAGACATTGAGATCATAGCTGACGCATTCCAAGTTGAGGAAGGAAGCGGAGATCATTTTCAAGCCATGTTCTCTTTCTTGGAAAACAATACGTTGAGTAGTTTGGAGAATTACAACTACATCAAAACCCAAATGGATATTGACAATTTTAGAGATTATTTTATCACTAATATTTTTATTCAAAACACCGATTGGCCCGGTTGGAATACCTTATTCTGGCGAAAAAAGCAGTCATTTAATCCGGGAGCTCCTTACGGCACCGATGGCAGATGGAGAACTGCAATAAAGGATACTGATGCGGGTTTCAGCTTAATGTTAGATATTAACGATCACAATACATTGGAGTTTGCTACGGCTTTAGGCGGACCGGAATGGCCTAATCCGGAATGGTCTACTTTAATTCTCAGACGACTACTGGAGAACAACGATTTTAAATTGAGCTTCATCAATCGTTTTGCTGATATGATGAATACTTTTTTTCTACCTGAGCGCGTGATTGGACTTTCAAACCAATTTGCCAATGTAATTGCCCCGGAAATTGAAGAACAAATACAACGATGGGCGGCGCCATACAATTTTGCTTGGTGGCAACAAAGTCAAAATGTTATTGAAACATTTGCTACTGTAAGACCAGATATTCAAAGAGAACATATTAGAAATAAATTTGGCATAAGCGGCAATATTAATGTCAATATAAATGTAAATAATGCAGAACAAGGTTTTGTCCAAGTCAATACCATCGAAATCAAGTCGACTACTCCAGGTGTGGCAGAAGCTGCTTATCCTTGGAATGGTATTTATTTTCAAAACATTCCGATTACGTTGAAAGCAATAGCTTTACCAGGATTTGTATTCAGTCATTGGAGTGGAGCATCGAGTAGTACAGAGCCTGAAATCACAATCACTTCTGCAGCAGATCTTAGCATCATTGCCAATTTTGTTCCTGACGAAAATTTTGAAGTTGAAGTCCCAATTTACTTTTGGATTTTTAACACCAACGTTCCAAATGATACACCTCTTACATCAATAAATTCAACTTTTGAAGTACCAACTGAAGGTGTAATGGAGTTTCAATCGTGCCTAAACGGCTATCCATTCGATAGTACGAGTCCGTTTTGGAGAAAAGCTTCTATGGAACGAAGAAACAGTCCCACCAACATAAACTACATTGCTGAAGCCAATAATGACATTCCATTTTCCAGCTCAAATATGCGTGGTATTCAGATCAAGCAACCTTTCCAGAGCGGTGCAGCAGAGAACACATTGATATTCAATGTAAATACAACCAACTACAGGAATATCAAATTTTCATTCGCTGCCATCAACGAGTTGGCTGCCGATGCAATTGTAGTGGATTATTCTGTTGCGAGCGGGACACCTGATTGGACTTCTGCAGGTTTACCACAAACTTCTTATTCTTTGTCATCCGCTTATCAACTGTTTCAGGTTGATTTCACCGCTATTGAGGCCGTTGAAAACAATCCGAATTTTAAAGTGAGACTCCGGTTTACAGGCGCAAATATGACAGAAGATTTAGGCAATAGGATAACTTTTAATAACTTTAGTTTGACCGGAGTTGAAATTACATTAGGAGTCAATACCAATCCAAAATTGAATTTCAAAATGTATCCAAATCCTGTCTCAAATATGCTGAATCTGGTTCATCAATATGATAATCTCACCTACAAATTGTTTACAATTGATGGAAAGCTAATTCAAGAAGGAAATGTGACTAATTCAGAAATTTCTATGAGCCAAATTCAGTCGGGAATTTATCTATTGCAATTATCAACAAATGGAAATTCGATAGTGACAAAAGTGATGAAACAGTAAAGTCTCAATTACGAAAAACATTAAGATTTCTCGCTGTTGAAAGAAATTACTCCGCTGTCGTCGCCTTCGACGGAAAAACATGCGAGCCTGTTTTAATGTATCTCGTGACTATTTGGTCAAACAAATCACCATGGTCCAAGAAAGTGGTTCGAATAGGCAAATAGAACAATTGAGTTGAGGGAAAATGTTCCCGTAATCTCACATAGTCTTTTTCAGTCGTGACGATGAGTTTATTTTTGGCATTATTGCGAATTCGGCTCAAATCGCTATCTTCGAAATGGTGATGGTCTGGAAACTCCATTATCGAATCAGTATCACGCTTGAGATAATCAAAAAATGCTTTGGGCTTGGCAATTCCGGCTATCAGCAATTTCGACTTTAATTTCAAATCCTCAACAGTGAACGAGGAATCTGACGAGTAAGCTGACTCATCATACGATACGGTACTAAAAAAGACCGGCTTTTTTGTATCCAATTTTTTCTTTACAGCGGCCATTTCAGCAGCTGAAATTGTTGGTTTACATTTCGTAACTATGATAACATCCGCTCGATTGGCGCCCGACTTACCTTCTCTTAAATTCCCGGTCGGAAGCATACAGTCATCAACATAGAGTTCATCGCAAGTTGTCAACAAAATATACAATCCAGCTTTCACCCGACGGTGTTGGAAAGCATCATCCAAAACGATTACCTCTGGCTTTTCGACAAGATTGAGCAATTGCTCAATTCCGTTTCTTCGATTAGCATCTACAGCCACTTGAACGTTCGGAAACTTGAGGTGCAACTGATAGGGTTCGTCGCCTAAAGAAGCCG
>CANHBE010000311.1 GCA_947458575.1 Flavobacteriaceae bacterium
GTTCGGTGTGGCGGAATGACAAAGATCTTTTCACTCATCTCACGCGTGATCTCGAACGTTGAATGCAAATCGCTTTTGGTTTTTTCGACGATCTTATCCATGATTGCTTTGTAAAGCGTATTCATGCCCGGATCGTTAAACTGTGATGCAATAGTTCCGAAAACGGGCATCGAATCAGGATTTACATCCCATAAGTTATGGTTGCGTTGGTATTGCTTTTTAACATCTCTCAAAGCATCTAAGGCGCCTCGCTTGTCAAATTTGTTGAGCGCTACTAAATCGGCAAAATCCAGCATATCTATTTTCTCCAATTGCGTGGCTGCTCCGAACTCCGGTGTCATGACATACAACGACACATCAGAATGATCCATGATTTCCGTGTCAGATTGACCTATGCCCGATGTTTCGAGTATGATGATATCGTATTTCGCTGCTTTTAAGACTTGAATCGCTTCAGCTACATACTTTGACAGTGCCAAATTGGATTGTCGCGTAGCCAAAGACCTCATATATACCCTAGGATTATTGATTGCATTCATACGAATACGATCACCCAATAATGCACCGCCTGTTTTTCGTTTCGATGGGTCGACGGAAATTAATCCGATAGTTTTCTCAGGGAAATCAATTAAGAAACGACGCACTAATTCATCAACCAAAGAAGATTTTCCTGCACCACCGGTTCCGGTAATTCCGAGAACAGGAATTTTTGAAGTCTCATTTCTTTCATGAATGACTTCAAATACCGGCTTAGCAATCTCCGGAAAGTTCTCGGCTGCTGAAATTAAACGCGCTATGGCTGTTGGATTTTTCTCTTCAATGTTTTTTAATTCCCCATTCAGTTCATTTCCTATCGGAAAATCAGCTTTCTGCACCAAATCATTAATCATACCCTGTAAACCCATGGCACGCCCGTCATCAGGGGAATAGATTTTGGTTATGCCATAGCGGTGTAGTTCTTCTATTTCACTCGGAAGAATAACACCACCACCACCACCAAATATTTTGATATGCCCTGCTCCTTTTTGATGCAGCAAATCATACATATATTTGAAATACTCATTGTGTCCGCCTTGGTAGGATGTCATAGCAATCGCGTTGGCATCCTCTTGAATAGCCGTGTTTACCACTTCTTCCACACTTCGGTCGTGTCCGAGATGGATGACCTCGACACCGGTAGCCTGGATAATTCTTCGCATGATGTTGATCGCAGCATCATGACCATCGAAAAGTGAAGCAGCAGTTACTATTCTAACTTTGTTTTTTGGAGTATAGGGTTGGACTTGTTCCATTTTTAAAATAATGACATTTAGAGGTGTGCAATTTACAGATTTTTCAAAAAATTGCCTATCAATTAATATAAAACATAAAAACAAATTGTATGCAGCCTATTGTGCAATCTATGAGTAGTTTATATTTGTATCATTATCATCTGAAAATTAACTAAAACCAATCAAGTACTTACTAAAGTCGATGTGTTAAAGTACTTGATATAGAGGCATTAAGAATAGAAAAATATACTATTAACATGAGTGACCTACATCAAACAATAAGAGAAGCTATAGTTGCAGACATCGCACAAATTCAAGTTGTAAGAAATTCGGTAACCGAAAACACTTTGTCGGATCCGAATTTAGTTAGCAATGAAGACTGCGAAGAATACCTGACCCGGCGCGGCAAAGGATGGGTCTGTGAAATAGACAATCGAATCGTGGGCTTTTCGATAGTCGATTTTGAAGACAATAATATCTGGGCCTTATTTGTTGATCCGAAATTTGAGAAAAAAGGTATTGGCAAACTACTGCATGATATCATGTTGGATTACTACTTTGTGCGCACAACCGACACGCTTTGGTTAAGCACCGGGCAACATACTCGAGCAGAACAGTTTTACCACAAAGCGGGTTGGGAAGCAAAAGGAATAGTAGGTAAAGGTGAAATCAAATTTGAAATGACCCATAGCAAATGGTTTCCGTTTCAAAACTTATAAATGCAAATACAAGGCAACCGGCTCAACGATAAAGTCGATTCGAACATTATACTACAGGCTTAACTGGCAAAAATTCATAATGGTACGCTATTTGACAACTGCGGACCCAAAATTATTGATATGAAAAAACTAATTGTACTCTTCATTTTTATGCCCATCATCAGCTACGGACAATGGAATGATGTATTGAATAAGGTTAAAGATCAGGTAACTAAAGTCTCCGGTTCAAGTTCAAGTGTAAATATTGCCGGCGGTCTCAAAGAAGCCTTACAAAACGGTATCAGCAAGCAAGTTAGCCAACTGACTGCTACGGATGGTTTTTACAAAAACGAGCTTGTAAAAATTGTACTTCCACCTGAATTGCAAAAAGTAGACAAGACCTTACGCAAAATGGGCATGTCGAAATTAGCAGACGATGGCATCAGATCTTTAAATCGTGCAGCGGAAAATGCCGTAAAAGAAGCGACACCTATTTTTGTGGGTGCGATAAAAGACATGAGCTTTACCGATGCTAAGTCGATATTGATGGGCAATCAATCCGCTGCCACTGATTATTTGAAAGGGTCGACCTCTTCTTCGCTTTATCAAAAGTTTAGTCCGGTTATTAAGCAATCAATCGGGAAAGTAGGCGCGGATAAAATATGGAGCAACATCATCAAAAAGTATAATGCGATCCCAACGGTTTCCAAAGTCAATCCCGACTTAACGGATTACGTTACGCAAAAATCTATGGACGGTGTTTTCACCATGATTGCTATTGAGGAGAAAAACATTAGAACCAATCTCACTTCCAGAACTTCTGAAACCTTGAAGAAGGTTTTCGCACTTCAAGACAAAAAGTAGAAAAAACTTAACAAAATTCCAACAAACTAATAACACAGCATTAACGAGCACCAAAAACATAAAGATGCATCTTTGCTATGTAATAAAAGGTTTTATTATTTTGGTTTAGAGTTAGTTTATAAAGTCACGGCTTCATACACCGTGGCTTTTTTTATGCAAGCTGTTGCAGAAAGCCAATCACATTTTGATTAAAAATTGCCGGTTTTTCGACATTTACTACATGGCCACAATCTTCAATAATGCATAACTGAGAAGACTTGTAATGCTTCTGCACCACTTTCTTCACGGAAGGCAGGAACATATAGTCTTCATTGCCCATCACATAAAGCGTTGGAATATTGAGCTCGACTTGACGAAACCACCGCAGCACGGGATTGATCTCGGCGGTTAATTTGAACCACTTGATAAACTCTTTTTGGTAAAGCTTCTTTGCTTCATTTATAAAGAGAATTCGCGATTGCTTGTGATTTTTCTTAGGCATAATTACAAA
>CANHBE010000312.1 GCA_947458575.1 Flavobacteriaceae bacterium
AATAGTTTAAGTAATGCTTTGAAAGAAATGAACAAGTACTTCAAAGTGGAGAGCGATCAAGAAAGAGACGAGATTGAGCAAATAGTAAAGTTCAGTATTCAATCAGTCGCAAATTTTAGTTTGCTGCAAAATGTATTGAAGAAAAATATTGCCAACAATAAGAGTTCCTTGTTATTTGCCAACTTCATGTTGAAGTATTCTAGTCAAATTACGCCAAAGGATTTTGACGAAGAGACCATTCAAAAATTGTATACGATGTCGCTAAGAAGTGAATCTCAGTTTGTGAGAATTGAAGCGATTCGAAATTTGAAGAAAGATTTAGCTTCGTTAAAAGCTGTAAGTTCGTTACTGGAAAATCTCAAAACAATTGAAAAGGACGAAAAAGTAAAGGAAGTCCTTTTTTCGATGTAGTTTTTCAATAATAGATAAATTAAATAAAAAAGCGCTCTAATTTGGGCGTTTTTCTATTATTAGTAAAAACTATTTTAAATCAAATTTTTATTGCGAAAAACTATTAAAAACAAAGCTCATATTTCAGTTATAAACAACATTTATTTATTTTTTGACTTACCGTGTGTTTTTAAAAAATTTAGCCAATACAGCGAGTCTAAATGAGAAATTTCAACTTATCAGGTAAATTTTCTAGTTATTAACACAAACTTGTTAACAAAAGCTGTACCTTTAGGTAAATATTAATTTAATACACAATATCATGTCAAATAATACTGGAAATACCCTTTTAGCACTTTTGGCTGGCGCAGCAATCGGAGCAGTTGCTGGAATTTTGATGGCACCGGATAAAGGATCGAAAACTAGAGAAAAAATTAAAGATGGATTTAATGACGCTAAGAAAAATTTTAAAAACAAAATGGATAGCGCGACCGAAGGATTTAAATCGAAAGCTTCAAATACGCAATTTGATTTAGAAGAAACATATGACAATCTCGTGTCTAATATGAGTCATAAAACCGAAGATGTGATTTCGTTTTTAGAAACGAAATTGGCAGACTTGAAAAAGGAGAATGCAAAATTGCAGAAATAGTTGAATCAAAACTTACGCTTATGGCTTTTGACGAATTAAAAGAACATACAGAAGATATTCAGGAACAAGTTCACGTTTACCTTGAAAAGAGTGTCGCTTATTATAAATTATGGGGATTTAAAGTTGCGATGAAGTCGACGACTATGATTCTCAAATTTACTTTAATTCTCTTATGTTTCAGTATGGTTTTGCTTTTTTGCTCGGTAGCAGCTGCTTTTGCAATTGGTAAATTATTAGGGAGTTACGCGTTAGGATTCCTAGTTATTGGCGGAATTTACGCAGTATTTACAGCACTTCTGTTCTTAATCAAGGACAAAATCATGGAAGGTAAGTTGATGGAGAATTTTTCAGAAATATTTTTTAATGACTAAGTAATGGAAACCAAGAAATATTCCTCGTACGCTCAAATTGAAAATGATTTGGCGATTTTAAAACTCGAGAAAGAGATTGAATATCAAAAACTTGTCCTGAGTTTCCAAAAAGTAAAAGAAGGCTTCACACCTCAAGGAATTGTGAGTAATTTTTTGGGTTCCTATAAGTCGATTATCTCGAATTCTTATATGGATATAATTAAAATGGGACTTCCCTATTTAATCCAATGGATATTGAAAAAAAAGAGAGACGATTAGGTCTCTCTTTCTTTTTACTCTTGATTTTCTGCTTCTTGATCTTCGTCGCTTTCTTTTGAAGGCTTACTTTTTAGTGGTTTTTCGACCTTCAGTCCTTTCTTCATCGACTCACCAACTAAATTACTCGCTGTAAAACTTGCTACCATATTGTTCAACATGTCACTTCCGGCTTGTGGAGAATTTGGCAGCAATATTAAGTTAGAATTAGTGTCCGCTCCGATTGCTTGTAAAGTATCGTAATGTTGTGTTACAACAATCAAAGCAGAAGCTTCTTGAGAATTTATCCCAACTTTATTCAATACATCGACGCTCTCCACTAATCCTTTTGCAATTTCACGTCTTTGATCCGCGATACCTTGACCTTGTAAGCGCTTGCTCTCCGCTTCTGCTTTTGCTTTGGCAACGATGCGAATTCTAGATGCTTCTGCTTCAAATTCTGCAACCGTTTTTTCACGATCGGCAGCATTGATTCTATTCATCGCGTTTTTCACCTGTATGTCAGGATCAATATCAGTTACGAGTGTATTGATAATCGTATATCCATAAGTGGTCATAGCTTCATTCAATTCTCTTTTTACCGCAATAGCGATATCATCTTTTCTTTCAAAAACATCGTCTAGAATTAATTTAGGAACTTCAGCTCTCACAACATCAAAGACATACGATGTAATTTGATCATGAGGATATTCTAATTTGTAAAAGGCATCATAAACTGTCTCTTTTACAACCATAAATTGCACAGAAACCTTCAGTTTTACAAAGACATTGTCTTTGGTTTTGGTTTCGATAATGACATCTAATTGTTGAATTTTTAGATTGACACGACCTGCAATACGATCAATTAACGGAATTTTTAATTGCAATCCAGAGTGTCGAATACTTAAAAACCTTCCGAATCGTTCGATGATAACTGCGGTTTGCTGCTTGACAGTAAAGAATGAAGAAAAAAAGATAAATAGTCCGAAGACCAAAATTACAAGAACAATTGTGCTCATAGGAGTTGATTTAAAATTGAATTGGACAACAAATTACAAAAAACTATCTACTTTAGCCGTATTAATACAATTAAGATATGAAGAACTTATTTTTAGTGCTGATAATTTTATCTACTTCCTTTGTTGTGAATGCTCAGTATGGATATAGAGATGGCAATCGAATAGGCATTTCGGCTGGTATCACACAATTGTCGTTGTTATCCAGTAATTTTGACGCAAAACCAGGATTAGGTTGGATTGCCGGATTATCAGTGCGTGGAAATTACTACAATGATTTCAGCATGATATACGGGATGCAGTTTACTGAAAGCACATTTTCTTTAGAAACCCTAAATTCTTCTTTAAAAAAAGAGGATGTGAAATACACACTTTCAGGGGTTCAAGTGAGATTATTATTAAGTTATAATCTTGTTGAAGACCATGTCTCACTTGAGTTCGGCCCGGTTATTCAAGCTAACGGAAAACTGCGTGTTGATAAGAATGATAAGGAAAATTTGCTTCCTGGTACTGCACTTAAAGCCGGAGATATTGTAGACGTTACAACGGTAAATGGGAATTTGTATTTTGGTTTTTCTGCGGGAGGAAAAGTTGTTAGGGCTGTTGTTTTTTACCAATATGG
>CANHBE010000313.1 GCA_947458575.1 Flavobacteriaceae bacterium
CTTGCCGATGCTTTGGTGCCTGAACTAGAAAAAGGAGAAGCTGATTTTGTTTGTCTCAATTTTGCAAATGGCGATATGGTCGGACATACAGGCGATATGAAAGCCGCCATAAAAGCTTGCGAAGCGGTCGACCAATGTGTAGAGAAAGTAATAACAACCGCCTTAAAAAATAACTATACTACTTTGGTGATTGCCGATCATGGCAATTGCGATACAATGATTAATCCTGACGGAAGTCCAAACACCGCTCATACGACAAATCCAGTCCCAATTATTTTAGTCGACCCTGAATTGAAGCAGATTAATGCCGGTGTATTAGGCGATTTGGCTCCAACAATTCTAGAATTAATGGGAATTGAAAAACCGGCAGTTATGACAAGACACTCCTTATTATAAAAATTTAAAAACTCCTTCATCAGGAGTTTTTTTGTTTACTTTTTGTTGAGTAGTTCGTAATATCTTCTTTCTATGCTCTCTTGGTGATTGGGATGCGCAATCCCAACCAAAGCCGCGATTCGCTGCTTCAGGGTTTTACCGTAAAGGTCGGCAATTCCGTTCTCCGTAATAACGTACTGAGTGTGTGATCTTGTCGTTACGACACCAGCACCTTCCTTTAAGAAAGGTACAATCCTGCTCTCTCCTCTTTTTGTCAGAGAAGGCAACGCGATAATTGCTTTGCCCCCGGAGCTTAATGAAGCTCCTCGAATGAAATCCATTTGACCTCCCACACCTGAATACATGTTGGGACCAATTGAATCAGCACAAACCTGACCGGTAACATCTACTTCAATCGCCGAATTGATAGCAACCATCTTTGGGTTCTTGCGAATCCGGGCAGTGTCATTGACCATAGAAGATTCCTTCATTTCAATAAATGGATTGTCATTTACAAAATCATATAATCGCTTCGATCCCATTAAAAAGGTAGCTAATACGCGTCCTCGTAAAGTCCCTTTATAATTACAGTTTATCACATCATTTTCAATTAAGTCAATCACACCGTCCGAAAACATTTCCGTATGTAAACCCAAATCTTTGTGATGGGTCAATTTACTCAAAGCCGCATTAGGAATCGATCCGATGCCCATTTGTAATGTACTTCTGTCCTCTATTAAGGAAGCGATATAGGAACCTATTTTCTCTTCTTCAGACGAAAAAGGAACAACCTCATGAGAATAAATTGGCACATTCACCTCAACTAGAAAGTCTATCTCTGAAACATGCAAAATACCGTCCCCAAAAGTTCTCGGCATTTGCGGATTCACTTGTGCTACAACGATCTTTGCATTTTCAATCGCCGCAACAGTAGCTTCAACAGAAACCCCAAGTGAACAGTAACCATGCTTATCCGGCGGCGAAACATGGATAAAAGCCACATCTATTGGCAGTACATTTTTTCGAAACAAATTGGGCAGTTCACTCAGGAATACCGGCGTATACGAGCCGTTTCCCGCCTTGAGAGTGTGCCGAACATTGGCTCCAATAAAAAAAGAATTGACGTGAAAACTTTCCGCCAGTTCAGGATTGGCGTAGCGTGCTTCACCTTCAACGTGAAGATGACAAATCTCGACATTTCGCAATTCGGCCGCCCGTTCGGTTAAGGCATTTGCCAAAATAGTAGGCGCAGCAGCAGCGGCTTGGAGATATACCCTATCTCCAGATTTTACAATTTTTACAGCTTCACTTGCTGTGACATATTTACTCATAGCGAAGAAATTTTTACCAAATATAGGTGGTAAATCAGACGCAAAATATGACAATTCTCATTTGCCTGTTTTTTTCAGCAATAATAAATAAAAGTTAAAACTACATAATTAATAGTATAGCTTTTAAATATGCATATTTTTGTCGCAAAATAAACAGACATGCTGAACACTGTACAAAAAGTAAGCAAAACTTAATTTTTTTAATCATGAGAAAATTCATTTATTTTGGAATTGTTACGGGTTCTTTCTTACTTACTTCCTGCAATCAAGTGAAAGAAGCTGCAACCACAGAAGCTCAAAAGCAACTCGAACAAACCAACGAAAAGGTTCAAAAAACCATAAAAGATTTGGGATTGGTTTATGTTGAGGAAGGTGCTCAAGACGTAATCACCTACGATGAAGTAAATGCTGCCCAACAAGCTTGGTGCGATGCACTTGTGAAAATTGGACAGATGAAAGAAAATGGTGAAGATTACAAATCATACGCCGAACAAGTTCTATCAGAAGCTTATAATTATGATCACGGCAAAGTGTTTTTCAAACCAACATTGGCTTTCGGTGATCAAACGTTCCGGAATGACAAGAAGGGCGCTTTAGCCTACTTTATAGGCGGTGATAAAGATTATCCAGATGACAAAGGTTTTGCACTTACGCCATGGGTAAAAGCACGATATGACAATGCTGGTCAAAATAACGAAGGAATCCAAATATACGGGTCTGTGGCAATTACCATGGGCAATGTATGGGTTACTGATAAAAACGGTAAAGAAGTTATGGTCGATAAAACCTGGGTTTTCAAGAAAGGAAAAGATGGAAAGCTCCGAATTATTGTACACAAATCTTCTTTGCCCTATGCACCAACAAAATAGTAATAATTGGGTTGAGTCAAATTGATTCAACCCATTTTATGTTGACATGAATTATAAAGTAATCCTCTTGTTTTGTTGCGGTTTTTTGGCTTGTCATACGATAGCCCAAAACACAAGAATAAATGACCGAAACACCATTGGTTGGTATAACTATTTTGGAACATTCAAACTGAGTGACAAGTTTGGCATTCATACCGAATATCAATTTCGCAGGAGCGAGTTACTATCCGATGCCCAACAAGGGTTACTTCGTTTAGGACTGAATTATCAGTTGAATGCAAAAATTCAAGTTCGTCTCGGATACGCTTGGATAGAAACTTATCCTTATGGTGATATTCCAATAAATAGTCTCGGGAAAGATTTCACTGAGCACCGAAGTTTTCAAGCGATAACATTGAGTGATAAAATCTCATTAGTTGAATTGTCGCACCGCTTTATGCTGGAACAGCGATGGGTTGGAAGATACTCTGAGCGCAATTTGGAAAGCGAAGACCAATTTCCCTTACTCCATCGATTACGATATATGTTCCGAATGCAAATTCCCTTAAAAGGTAATTCTATTGGAGACAAAACGCCCTACATAGCAATGTACGATGAAATATTTTTGGGCTTCGGCGGCAATGTTAGTGAAAATATTTTTGATCAAAACAGATTCGGATTACTTCTAGGTTACAAGC
>CANHBE010000314.1 GCA_947458575.1 Flavobacteriaceae bacterium
AAATTTTCAGTACCACAAAGATCATCTAAATGGAAGTAGTAACGAATTACCCCTGTCACATCAGAGGTCCATGTAAGTGGTGTAACACCAAATGCGCTTGCTGTAGCACCATCATCAGTGCTAATTGTAATGTAGTCAGTTGGAACCGAACTTGCAAAAGTGTAAGTCTCTCCTGAAACAACATTTACCAGAGAATATTCTCCAGCCCATGCGTTTGTAACGATCACATTAGGATTGATAGTATTACACTCTGCAGTCCATGTTTCATCAGGAAACTGAGTACCTGTCAAACACTGCGATTTCCCGACGGTCGTCCCCAAAAAGAACATTGCGAGAAAAATTTTGAAAGTAATTTTCTTCATTTTAGTTAAAGTTAGAATTAGTTGGGCAATGTACAAAAAACATCGTGAATTTGTGTTTTTTGATAAAAAAAATCCATCAAAAAGATGGATTTTTAACAATAAGCTCAAATTGCATTTACTCTTTAATCACCTTAATTGTTCTTGATTGATTATCGGCACTTATTCTGATGATATATAAGCCATTGGCCAATGTTGTCATATCAACCTGTGAAATTGAATTAGCAGACCTTTTTGTCATCACTTCCTGCCCAATTACATTGAAAATCTCAACTGCATTAATGTCCTTACTCGATGAAAAATTCAAAATGTCACTTACTGGATTGGGAGAATAACTAAAATTTGCTGACTCAAAATTAGAATTACTCAAGGAAGGATTTGAAAGTCGAATAACAAATGTACCCTGCTCTACTGCATTGCTCCAAACTTGAACATAATATGTCTCTCCAGCCAAAAGACCTGTCATCGCCTCCGTTGCTGGAGCTACAAGGTTAGCATTGCAAGCTGCTGCAACTGGATTTAATGCATCGCAAACACCCGAATAAACATTAAAATTAGCAGAAGTCATAGTTCCATTAGCGACCGTACAATCTACAGTTCCCTCAAATGGCGCAACAAAAGAAAACCAAACATCTTGTATGCTTCCGAAAAGATCACAAGTTGGCTGTGCGGGACTCACATCTCCAAAAGAATTATCAGATAAAAAATCAGAATTATCTACAGCTAGTGAAAGAGCCGTAGCACAAGTTTGATTTGTTACAGCAGGAGGATTGACTCCCGTACATGTTACATCCATCGTGAATGCACCTATACTTCCTACATTATATCCTTCAACAGCAATGTAATAAGTAGTAGAACCATCAGAATCGAAATTAAGTCTAGAACGAAGGGTCAGTGGTGCTGGTCCACAAGTTGCATCATCATCATTTGCAGCAACAAGGGTCAAATTCCCGGAAGTTCCTGTGTAAACAAGTACAGACGTATCATATGAAGATCCGCAAAGATTTAGATTAACTGTTTCGGCAAAACCAGATCCTGTATATGAATACCATACGTTTGGCGCATCCATATCTGCCCCAAAACCATCAGGAGCATTGTCTTCATCCAAAGTTGCACCGACTGTAGTCCCTGAGTAATTATTTCCACATGCAATCGGAAAAGCATCCGCGAAATTATCATTTGTGCCTCCTGCAAGTGTGATATTACTATTATTAGAAGCAATCCCACCAATTAATGATGAAACTTGTTGCATTTGCGATTGTGCATACGCCTGTTTCATTTCATAATCAGCAGATTGCGCATTTCCTTTTGCGAAGGAAAAGAATGCACAAAATAACATGACCTTTAGTGTAGTTTTTTTCATACCTAGAATCTTTATAGTTAATAATACGTTAAAGATAAAAAAAACTTGGGTAAATACAACCCAAGTTTCTTTCAAATTGATTTCTTCAATTTTTTTACTTTACTAACAACAAATCGAACTGAAATAATTCAGTAGATTGTCAAACAAAAAGCTACTTTATGCTCAAAATTTCAACTAATTCGTTTGTGTCCTTTTCATAATCGACACCTTCCAAACCGAATCCGAATAAGTTTAAAAAATCTTGCTTATAACCTGCTAAATCTCCAATTGAAGGTAGTGTTTCTGTGGTTGCTTCAAGCCACAAACTAGCAACCTGTTTTTGAACATCTTCTCTCATTTCCCAATCATCAATCCTAATTCTATTTTGATCATCGGTTGGGATGGCATTTCCGTTATATAGTCGGTCGCTGAAAAGCCTTAGCATTTGCTCAATGCAACCTTCGTGAATTCCATCTGCTTTCATAATCTTATACAACAATGAAATATAAAGAGGAATCACAGGAATTGCTGAACTAGCTTGAGTCACTAAGGCTTTATTCACCGAAACATATGCCTTACCTCCGATAGACGATAAACTGTCAGAAATTGAAAAAGCAGTTGATTCAAGGTGATCCTTAGCTCGGCCAATCGTTCCTTTTCTATAAACTGCCTCCGTTACTGCAGGACCGATATACGAATACGCAATTGTCATCGCTCCCGGAGCTAGTACATTTGCATTCTTTAGCTCTTCCATCCACATCGACCAATCTTCTCCGCCCATCACTGTGATAGTGTTTGTAATATCATCATCATTGGCAGGTTCGATAGATACTTGACTCACATTTCCGGTATGAAAATCTACAGTCTTATTGGTAAAAGTAGAACCAATTGGTTTCAAAACCGATCGGTGCAATACTCCTGTAGTCGGATGTAAACGAACCGGAGATGCAAGGCTATAGATTACAAGGTCAATCTGACCTAAGTCCGATTTGATTAAGTCTATTGTTTGTTGTTTGATCTCATTCGAAAAGGCATCACCATTAATGCTTTTCGCGTACAATCCGGAAGCATTCGCCTCTTTTTCAAAGGCAGCTGAATTGTACCACCCAGGAGATGCTGTTTTACCCTCTGTTGCAGGCTTTTCGAAAAAAACTCCAATAGTCGCGGCGTTCGCTCCAAATGCACTTGTGATTCTAGAAGCCAACCCAAAACCAGTAGAAGCCCCGAT
The DNA here is from genome assembly GCA_947458575.1 of Flavobacteriaceae bacterium. Lineage (GTDB taxonomy): Bacteria > Bacteroidota > Bacteroidia > Flavobacteriales > Flavobacteriaceae > Flavobacterium. Next base: position 2,930 of record CANHBE010000314.1, read on the forward strand.
TACGAGTACTTTTTTTGGACCAGATATCGATCCTTTTGACTTTATGTAATTGATCTGATTCTTGACATTTTGGGAACAACCGTCAGGATGTGCTGTTAAACAAATAAAACCCCGCATTCTTGGTTCGATAATCATATAGTTGTCTTTTAAAAGTGATAGAAATAATTAATCAAAAGTAATTTGTCTGCTACAAATATATCCAAAATATTAGTTTAACAGTGTCTTGGCGTGATTAATCGCCGACTGCGAAATGTCACTTCCAGAGAGCATTTGAGCAATTTC
>CANHBE010000315.1 GCA_947458575.1 Flavobacteriaceae bacterium
AACAATTTATTTTTTTCCTTGGCTAACTTAAAGATTTCATCAAGCGATTTTGATTGAATGGCCAATTGTTTCGAAATAACATCCACGCGCTTCGAGGTAGAAATTACCAAATCAGAATTGTTGAAGCCTTCCAGTTCTGCATAACGATTTATCCCGCCAAATCCGGCTTTTCGCTGCTCATCAGGAATTGGTGCGGTGTTAAAATAGACGCGGTAAATATTGTTATCGCGGTCTTGAATGTTTTCCAAAACCTCGTCAATTTGGTCCATCTTCCGATTTAATAGGGCATATTGCAATTTGAAGTTTTCAATTTCTCTCGTTAGCAATCGATCCTTGGGTGTTTCGAAGAATGGCGTATTTAGCAAAACGATAAAACTCAAAAATCCGAAAAGCGCAGCAGCGACCAAAAACAACATAGCATACGCAAATTTTGTTCGCTTTTTGGTCTTAATTTTCCGATACGCTAAATTTTCAGAATCGTAGTAATATTTTACCTTCGCCATGATTTAAAAAATCCTATTTTTGCACCTTCGAAAAGGGTTAGTCGAACAAATTTATGAAATGTTTCTTTGTTCCGCTTCTTTTTTCGAAGAATAAATATGTTTCGGGCCTTTTCCGGCTATTCGCTTTATCTTTTGCACCGAACACCGGCGCAAAAGGATATCGCTGCTATCCGGGGCAGGGCATCATCATATGATTGGACTACCGTTTCATTGATGGAGGCCGAAATAGTTTCAGTAAACGAAGAACTGTTTAATCGGGGAACCGTTAAATTGTTTAACCGATAGAGTCTAAAGCGATTAAACGATTATACAAACCAACGATTAAACGATAAAACAAATCAACGATTCAACAAAAAATGACATCACAAGACATTAGAAAAAAATTTCTCGATTTTTTCGAAAGCAAAGGACATTTGATTGTTCCTTCAGCACCAATTGTACTCAAAGATGATCCAACCTTGATGTTTAACAATTCCGGTATGGCTCAGTTTAAAGAATTTTTTCTGGGTAATGGAACGCCGAAATGTCAGCGAATAGCCGATACGCAGAAATGCCTTCGCGTCTCCGGAAAACACAATGATCTCGAGGATGTTGGTTTTGATACTTATCACCATACCATGTTTGAAATGCTAGGAAACTGGTCGTTTGGTGATTATTTTAAGAAGGAAGCAATCACATGGAGTTGGGAGTTACTTACAGAGGTCTATAACTTACCAAAAGATCGTTTGTATGTCACAGTATTTGAGGGCGATGAGAAAGAAAACATTCCACGCTCAGTAGAAGCATTAGCATGCTGGGAACAGCTTGTTCCGAAGAATCATATCGTTTTCGGTAACAAAAAGGACAATTTTTGGGAAATGGGCGAGCAAGGTCCGTGCGGCCCATGCACCGAGATTCACTTTGACGGAAGAAGCGATGCTGAAAGAGCCGCAGTTCCGGGGGAAACACTTGTAAATAAAGATCATCCTGATGTAATCGAAATTTGGAACAACGTTTTCATGATGTTCAACCGCTTGAAAGATGGTAGCCTTGAACCTTTGCCACAGAAACACGTCGATACTGGAATGGGTTTCGAAAGGTTGGTTAGAATTATTCAGAAGAAATCTTCCAACTATGACTCGGATGTTTTTACGCCACTAATAAGTAAAGTGGAAGAGATAACTAAGGCAAGATATATTTCAGAGAATCCAAATGCAGATGAAGAAAAAATAAATATCGCGATTAGGGTCATCGTTGATCACGTGCGAGCCGTTGCCTTTGCCATCGCCGACGGACAACTGCCATCAAATACTGGTGCGGGTTACGTCATTCGAAGAATTTTACGTCGCGCCATTCGCTATGGGTTTACTTTTCTCAATACAAAAGAGCCATTCATTTACAGACTCGTCTCGGTACTTGCTGATCAAATGGGCGAGTTCTTCCCTGAGATCAAATCACAACAAAATCTCGTTGTCAATGTGATCAAAGAAGAAGAAGCTTCATTTCTTCGTACGCTCGAACAGGGTTTGCAACTATTGGATAATATTGTTGCTCAAACAAGTGGCAATGAGGTTTCTGGAGTTAAAGCATTTGAACTGTATGACACTTTCGGATTCCCAAAGGACTTGACTGCCTTAATCCTAAAAGAAAAGGGCATGTTGTTTAACGAGGCAGAATTTGATGCTGCAATGCTAGAGCAGAAAGCAAGATCCCGAGCAGCATCAGAAGTATCTACCGATGATTGGACCATATTAATTCCCGGAAATGTGGAAAGGTTTGTAGGTTATGATCAATTGGAAAATGAGGTAAAAATTACCCGTATTCGAAAAACAGATAGCAAAAAAGACGGTGTCATGTATCAAATTGTTTTGGATGCAACGCCTTTTTATCCTGAAGGCGGAGGACAAGTAGGAGATCGAGGTGTCTTGACATCGTCCAATGAAATAATTGAAATCATAGACACGAAAAAGGAAAACAACCTGATTTTACATTTTGCCAAGCATCTACCAGAAAATCTAGAAGGCCATTTTACAGCGAAGGTCAATTCTGAATTGCGAAATCATTCACAAAGCAACCATACCGCAACGCATCTGTTGCACCAAGCATTGCGAACAATTCTCGGAACCCATGTGGAGCAAAAAGGGTCGCTTGTGGCTCCAAATTATTTGCGTTTCGACTTTTCACACTTTGCCAAAGTTACCGAAGAGGAACTGCAGCAGGCTGAAGATTTTGTCAATGCGAGAATTCAAGAGCAATTGCCTTTGATTGAACGTCGTAGTATTCCGTTTCAGCAAGCAATTGAAGAAGGTGCGATGGCTTTGTTTGGGGAAAAATACGGAGACTCAGTTCGTGCCATAAGATTTGGTGACAGTATAGAGTTGTGCGGCGGAACACACGTGAAGAACACGGCCGAGATTTGGCATTTCAAGATAAAAAGCGAGGGAGCTGTTGCCGCGGGTATCAGGCGTATTGAGGCAATCACAAATCAAGGTGTTAAGGATTTTTATAAAGATCAAGAACGAGTATTGCATGAGTTAGCTGACCTCCTCAAAAATCCCCAAGATACAGTCAAAGCAGTTGTATCGTTGCAGGAGGAAAATGCCAAATTAAGTAAGCAAATCGAAGTGTTGACAAAAGACAAAGTCAAAAATTTAACTTCCGAATTGGTGCCTCAATTACAATCGATCAATGGTGTTCAATTTCTGGC
>CANHBE010000316.1 GCA_947458575.1 Flavobacteriaceae bacterium
CAACGAACTCAAAGTAATCATTTACAATAAACACGATTTTATTTTTGCAGAAGAACAAGCTGAGTTGGTCAACGGAGATGCCATTTTATTTTTGCAACCTGAGTGGAGTAAAAAAGAAGAAATGACGCCGCTAATTGTCGATTACGTGATGCAAAACCCAAAATGGCGGGTTTCGCTGCAAACACACAAATATTTGAATATCCCATAAGTAGCGCGAGATGAAACAAAAAGTCATTGTACTCGCTTTTTTTCTTTTAGCATTCCAGATTTATGCACAAGAAACGGAGATTGAACCCGTCGTCGAAATGAAAGATGCAGATATGCAACCTAGTTTTTATGCAGGACAGGATGCGCTATACGAATTTATCTCACAGCATTTCAAAAAGCCTTCAATTCCCGATTTAATTGGGAAGATTTTCGTTTCTTTTATCGTGGAAAAAGATGGGAAATTGTCTGAAATTTCGACCGTCAGAGACGTTGGTTTCGGAACTGGAGCAGAAGCCGAGCGCGTTATGCAACTTTCTCCCAAATGGATTCCAGGGAGAAAAGACGGTAAAGTTGTGCGGGTAAAGTACTATCTTCCCATCCCCATTCATACCAACCAGTAAATGCGACAAGGCTAATGCTCTGCCTATCTTGATGCTTTAGAGATCTTTAGGATTTGGTGTTTGATATCAACGTGTTAAAAATTAAGATGTTCCTAAAACAACTTGCAGATATTGTTTGTAATATTGTATGCAAAATTTCTAAAATACTATGAAAAAAATTTTCACGATGCTGTTTCTTTTGTCCACGGTCATAATGTTCTCGCAAAGAAGAACTTGTCATACCGGGACAAAATTACAGGAACTAAAAAACAATATTCCGGGTTTTACAGAGCATCATCAGGATGTGATGTCATACATCCAGAATCCAAATAACGAACAAGCAGAGTTTCTCCGCGGACCCAACGCACCTACAGTAGTGGTAACCATTCCCGTTGTTTTCCATGTTTTATATAAGAATGCAACACAGAATATCAGCGATGCTCAAATCAATTCGCAATTAACTGTACTAAACAACGATTACAGAAAATTAAATGCTGATTTTAACTCCGTGGTTCCTGCAGCTTTCCGGCCGCTTGGCGCTGATGTAGAGATTGCGTTTTGCAAGGCCACTCGAACACCAACAGGCGCTTCAACCACGGGTATAACAAGAAAATCAGTTCCTTCCAACTTCATCTTTGAAGATAGCTACTATCTCTCGGCTGGTCAATTAGCGTGGGATCCAACAAAATACCTGAATGTCTGGATTGGACGATTCAGTGATAATCAAATCCTCGGGTTTGCCTACTTACCATCTTCTGCCGGACAGCCATTTGATGGTCTTTGTATAGGAGATCAATACTTCGGTACAACCGGAACAGCTTCAGCACCATTCAATAAAGGTCGAACCGGTACACATGAAATCGGTCACTATTTCGGTTTAGAACATCCGTGGGGAGAGGATTTTAGCTCTTGTGGATCAGCTGCAAATAATGATGGCGTTGCTGATACACCGGCAGTTGATAATCCGCATTACGATTGTCCGACTTTCCCAACCAACGTAAATACTTGTACTACAACTGCAAATGGCGCCATGTTTATGAACTATATGGATTATGTGAATGATGCTTGCATGGCATTTTTTACGGCTGGTCAGAAAACCATTATGCAAAACACTTTAGCTGGTCCAAGACTGAGTTTGTTAACTTCAAACGGTTGCGCATCACTCGGTCTAGATAATGAAGCTGCTGTAAAAGCCATTGCTGTATATCCAAATCCCGTGTCGAGGTATTTTATGATTACATCACCACAAGCAGAAATTGATGAAGTGGAGATTTTCAATTCGGTTGGACAATTAGTGAAAACACAAAAGCTCACGCAAACCAACAATGTAATTAATATCGAGGAGTTTGCAGTTGGAACCTATTATTTGAGAATTTATAACCAAGGACAATTCGTAAAATCAGATAAAGTGATCAAGAAATAGTACTTGAATAAACAAACAAGAATCCCGAAAGTTGTGATACTTTCGGGATTTTTTATTGTTGTTTCTTTGAGAACGAGAATCAAGTCGCGGACGTCATGAAATTACCGGGTCGCGTGAGGGATGGGAGCAAGGTGCCGCGCACCGCGCACAGCCCGACCCGTAGGGGCACGCCCAGCTACAGAGACAGTCTCGCCAAATAATCATAATGCTCGCCTTCTAAGATCAATTCGCACTGCAAACCGTTGGCATGAGCCACGTTTTGTAACGTATTGTAGTCAATGTACATCCAATCAAACGGCGCTTCTTTTTCTCCTTTGTATTCGATGAGGAAAGTCAATTCGCCATAATATTCATGCTCCGAGTCAATCCATTTAGCTTCGCGCAGTTCGGCTTCGCCTCGTGTGCCGCCATCTTCATCCTCATCAAACATATAAATGATGTCAGAACTATCGAGCAGAATCTGCCCGTTTGGGTTGAGAAGCGATTTCAATTGGGATAGAAAAGCAGAGAGTTTCTGCATTCGACCGCACATCCCGGCACCATTCATTAAAAGCATGATGGTGTCAAATTTTTGGTTTTCTACGTTCATCACATCTAGAACTTGAGCTTGCTTAATACCGCGGAGTTTGCAAGCTTCGATCGCATGGGCTGAAATATCAATCGCCTCGACATCAAGTCCTTTTTCATTTTGTAAATACAAACTATGACTGCCGGCGCCGCAACCCACATCTAGAATTTTTCCAGTGGCCAGCTGCAAAGCCTTTTGCTCGAGTGCGGGCATTTCGGCATACGAACGAAACAAATAGGCAACCCTCATTTCATCTGCCTCTGAGATAGAAGTCTCCGTAATCAAATCCTCGGGAGCATTATTGGTTTGATAATCGAGAATGGCTTTGCCGAAAAGATCTTTCATGTCGGTTATTTGTTTAATCGTGGAATCGTTGAATTGTGTGGCCGATTCCAGCGTATAAAATGTAAATTTAGATTTTTATGTAAGTATTTTTGTTTTTAAATTGTTGATTCGTTTTTAAGTAATTTTGCCTCTAATTATCAATTCAACGATTCAACACTTCTCCAATTATGCTCAAACCCACGCTGCAAGAACTCGAAAAACTGGCCAAAGATACATATCCCGATAACAAAAAG
>CANHBE010000317.1 GCA_947458575.1 Flavobacteriaceae bacterium
AAAGAGTGCTGTTCTAAACCTTGCAATTAAGGAGAAAAAACTTGTCAGCACTTTTACCATAGAAGACCAAAGTAGTGAAGAGCCGCTAAATGCGCAGTCATGCACAATATGTGACATGTTCTCAGGAATGCGTTGTTTTAGAAGAATTAGAGAACAATTAGAAAACGGAACTATCATTCTCAAAGTCGAATTGATTTCGGACTGTGCAGTTGTTACTTGGAACTAATCATTAAAGATCATGAAAACTATATTTCTAATTTTGATTTCTTTATTAATATGCTCTTTGCTCTTTGATATTTATTTGATTTTTCCATTCGCAAGTGTTTTGGAAATTTCATCAAAGGGATTTGCTATTGTAGTTTGTTTTGGGTTGTACTATTTGTACTCGATTAAAGGGAAAAGTTCCTGAAATAGAAGCTGTGTCGGGGGCGGTGTAGATTCACTTGCCCTCAACAGATTCCGAACTTATAGATTTGCAAGTACAATTAGACCAAAGTCAAATAGCAAATTAAGTCCTACTCAATCGAAACGCCTTTTAATCATGTACACGCCATTCAAAAAACTAGAGTATGAAACCTCAAATCATTTTTGCTGCCTTAGTAACTTTGTTTGCTGTGAGGTCTTATGGATATTGCTCGAGAAATGAAAAGCAACCGGAAGATGTTATTTTTGAACTTTATCAAGCTATCCACGAAATTAATAGTTGCTACTCTACAGTTCTCGCAAAGAAGGAATCAGAATTACTGGAGATTAATCAACTTCTGCGACGAAGTTTGACTCTTGAAGAAAAGGTAAATTACTTGGTTCGAAAAGAAGAGGTTCAAGATGAAATTTCATTTATTCATCAGAGCAATTTAAATGACGTATCTAAAATCCGCTATCTAAAAGGTCTGCAAATTATTAAGATTTTGTATGAAAAAGTACTGAGTTTAGATCATCATTTTTCATCCGTTAGAACATTCAGTGAAATTAGTAAAATTGCTAATCCCAATCAGTATCCCGAATACGATAAACTGAAAGAACTGCTGGCAAACAAAAGAGACAAGAAGACCGCTTTCGAATTCAACTCTCTTTTGGGTATAAACCCTATTGCATCGGTTATCCAAACCATTACTTCGATGGTTACTTCGAGCCTTTCTAAAGACGACAAGGAGAAAGAGCTAGTCAAAGTAGAGTGTATATTGGATTTTTCATTGAGAATGCAGAATGATCTTAACACAATTTATTTTGAAACTGCTTTTTTGCAAACAAGCAATGATAGAATCAAGCATGACATTGAGATTTTGTTCAAAGAATATACTAAACCTATCGGGTATAGCGCAACTCTGGAAAGTTGTCGAACCAATGATGATTGGGAAAACATAACCATGAAAATGGGGGAGTACTTGACAAGAATGAAGAGCGCATCTGGTCAAAGTCAATACAAAATGCAAGTTAATTTGGATTTTCCCGTAGATCGCTTGCTTCAGTTTATTTCGCAGTATAATTATTTTATTGATCAAGGCGGACGATTTTATGAGAAGTTCAGCATTATATTAAATAGCTATGAGAACCAGAAGCAATGTGATTCAAAATTAGCTATTGAATACAAAAAACTAAAGGCGGACATCAATATTGCGATTGAAAAATTTAATGTGGCCTACAAACCAGTCGAGATAAACGGCACAAAGATGAAGGAAATTCTTTATGGTTTGAATGAATTTGAAAAATAGGAGTAAAACAAAATGAAGCAAATTTTACTATTAATCACACTACTTTTAGCTCCGAATGTGAGTTCTTCATTGAACATTCGCCAAGTTGTGATTAGTGCAGTTTCTAATGATGTAATAAACGTCAGTTTAGATACAGAAGCAACTGAGCTCTATTATTTTAGTTCATGGTCACATGAGGTTTCCTCTGAGGTAATTACTGTTAATGCATATTTTGTAAAAGGTTTTGGCTCAACGATTGCCTACTTAAACAATAATTTTGAAATTCCGTTCGATACTGCGCAAGAGCATTATTTTCGTTTTCGAGTTGAAGTTTATTACGAGATGTTTTACGGATATAGTTTGCAAGACTATGTAGATGGCATCATTCAGTATCCTGTTGTTTTTCCGGTTTCTCTTTCGACAATTGGCGCGACTTTAGAAAACGAAACTGCGGTTTTATATACAAATCCCTCGAATGGTATCATTACATTAAAAACACATGTAGATCAAGCGCAAATATGTGACTTAACGGGAAGGATCATCCGGGTATTCGAGCATCCGAACAATATAATTGATATATCAAATTTACCAAAAGAGCTATATTTTGTTGTCTTGTTTTCAGGACAAAGGCGTATTCAAATCAAAGTTTTTTTGCAAAAGGAATAAGTGGGTTACTCATTGTTTATCATACTTCATTTTGCGTAAAATCCTTAGCGCTTCTTTGAAGGAAAGAAAGATTGTTGCGTAAGGTTTGAGTAATGGCTTTGCATCAATCAACTTTTGTTTCGCATCTTCAAAACCGTTCAGGTAGCAAATCATTAAAGTGGACGGTAAGTTTTGCAAGTCACGATATTCACGCTCAGTCAACGTAAGACTTTTTGCCAATTTAGTAAGTAAAGCAAGATTTGAGTTATAAATGTGATAGAGCATTTTTTTATTGTATTCTGGTGGCTCAAAGAGTATTGTGCGCTCTATTTTATAGTAGCCATTTTCATAGAAACGAATGGTTTGTTTTTCCAAAGGGTAATAACTGGTCTTGTCATTTAGACCCAAAGGAACGTATTCTATAATTGTAAAAGAGTCGTCATCATAAGTAATGGTAACTTCATCCTGCGCAGAATAGAATAACTTGATTTGTTCGTTAATCAATTCAATATCAACTCTAGACAAAAAGGTTTTATCACGTATTTTCTTCGGAATCCCAGCCCAGCAAATCACAAATAACTCTTTAAAAACTTTATAGTGCGAGGAAAGGTCTTTGTGCCGAAAGTTGATAAAATCGATAACACCATCTAAGGTATATTCAATGCTGTTTCTAGAGTTGTTTTCTATCCCGATTACAGTTTCAGTATTTTGATAGTTTTTTTCGAATTTGTGATCTATCGGAACTGTGTTGCTACCGATTCTTATAAATACAGTGTTCGGCAGAATATTATGAATTCCTTTCTT
>CANHBE010000318.1 GCA_947458575.1 Flavobacteriaceae bacterium
TAAATCGTAATCTATTTTTAGTTTATTCAATAGCTTGGTTGTTGGATCATTCTCGTTTCTTAAAATACATAATAACAAGTGGGCTGTACTGATAGATGTACTTTGAAAGACTTTTGCTTCAAGAAATGTTGTTTTTAGTGCTCTTTCAGCCTGTCTGGTTAAGTGTAAGTTCTTCTTTTCGTTACTTGCCGAAACGTTGGGATTTGCCGGGCTTAAGATTTCAACTTTTCTGCGCAAATGGTCCAAATCGACTGACAAGTTATTGAGTATTGTAATCGCTTTTCCATTCCCGTCTCTCAAAATCCCCAGCATCAAGTGTTCCGTACCGATAAAGTCGTGACCCAATCGAAGCGCCTCTTCTTTACTATACGTTATTACTTCTTTGACTCTAGGTGAAAAATTATCATCCATATCTATAGGTTTGATTTAGTAAATTTAGTGAATATCGTTCGGTAAACAAAAACCATTCCTCCCTAAATCTGCTGTCAGCTAATTGACAAAAAAAAAATAAAAAAAAATAGAGCGTTATAATTAACTTATCAACCGAAAACAGGGTCGTTTTTGTTAATAAATCAGATAAAATTCTATAAGAAATGGAATGCAAAATAGGCTAGAAAGACTATATTAGCAAGATTTTTTTAAACACTATAATTTAAATAATTTGAATATGTCAGACGGAGAAAAGTTAATCCCTATTAACATTGAAGATGAAATGAAATCAGCTTACATCGATTATTCGATGTCTGTTATTGTGTCACGTGCACTTCCTGATGTTAGAGATGGATTAAAACCTGTGCATCGCAGGGTTTTATATGGGATGTACGATTTGGGAGTTTTTTCAAATAGAGCTTATAAGAAATCTGCTAGAATTGTAGGAGAAGTATTAGGAAAGTACCACCCGCACGGTGATACATCAGTTTATGATGCCATGGTACGAATGGCTCAGGAATGGAGTCTACGTTATCTCTTGATTGATGGTCAAGGTAATTTTGGTTCAGTCGATGGTGATAGTCCTGCGGCAATGCGTTACACAGAAGCCAGAATGAAAAGGATTTCTGAAGACATTATGGCAGACATCGACAAAGAGACAGTTGATTTTCAATTGAATTTTGATGATACTTTGTATGAACCGAAAGTCATGCCTACTCGAGTTCCAAATTTACTGGTAAACGGTGCGTCTGGTATTGCAGTGGGAATGGCAACCAATATGGCACCGCATAATTTAACTGAGGTCATCAATGGAACACTTGCATACATCGATAACAATGACATTGAAGTTGATGAATTAATCAACCATGTTAAAGCACCGGATTTTCCAACTGGCGGCGTAATCTATGGTTACGAAGGTGTACGCGAAGCATTCAAGACCGGTCGTGGTCGAATTGTAATGCGCGCAAAGGTTGGCTTTGAAGAAGTTGAAGGTAGAGAGTCTATAATAGTCACTGAAATCCCTTACCAAGTCAATAAGGCAGATATGATCAAGAAGACTGCTGATTTGGTCAACGATAAGAAAATTGACGGCATTGCAAATATTCGTGATGAATCGGATCGAAATGGAATGCGCATTGTCTACATCTTAAAACGTGATGCAGTTGCAAACGTAGTTCTCAACACGCTTTTCAAATATACGCAGTTACAATCCTCTTTTAGTGTCAATAATATTGCATTAGTAAACGGAAGGCCGCAAATGCTCAATTTGAAGGATCTTATTCACTACTTTGTGGAGCATCGTCACGATGTAGTGGTTAGAAGAAGTCAATTTGAATTGCGTAAAGCCGAAGAGAGAGCACATATACTTGAAGGTCTAATCATTGCTTCTGACAACATTGACGAAGTAATCGCATTAATCCGCGGCTCAAAGAACACTGATGAAGCCCGAGAGAAGTTGATAGAGCGATTTAAATTATCCGAAATTCAGTCGAAAGCCATCGTTGAAATGCGTTTGCGTCAACTGACCGGCCTAGAGCAAGACAAATTGAGAGCCGAGTACGAAGATGTGATGAAATTGATAGAAGAATTGAAAGCCCTATTGGCCAGTAAAGAACTTCGTATGGAATTGATCAAAACAGAATTAGTCGAAATTCGCGATAAATATGGTGATGAAAGAAGATCAACCATCGAATATTCCGGTGGCGACGTAAGTATAGAAGACTTAATTGCTGATGAGAAAGTGGTAATTACGATTTCTCATGCGGGTTACATCAAGCGTACCAATTTATCGGAATACAAAACTCAAAATAGAGGAGGAGTTGGACAGAAAAGTGCAGGTACAAGAGATCAGGATTTCTTGGAACATATGTATGTAGCCACGAACCATCAATATATGATGTTTTTCACCCAAAAAGGAAAATGTTTCTGGTTGCGAGTATACGAAATACCAGAAGGCAATAAAACGGCAAAAGGTCGAGCACTACAAAATCTTATCAATATCGAAAGTGACGATAAGGTGAAAGCATTTATCTGTACTCAGGATTTGAAGGATATCGACTACATCCAAAGTCATAACCTAGTGATGGTAACCAAGAAAGGTCAAGTGAAAAAGACATCTTTAGAGAAATACTCTAAACCACGTGTCAATGGTGTTGCTGCCATAACAATCCGCGAAGGAGATGAGTTATTGGAGGCAAAACTAACTGATGGACAGAGCCAAATACTTGTTGCTGTCAAATCAGGAAAATTGGTTCGATTCGAGGAGACAAAAACAAGACCGATGGGAAGAACAGCCTCAGGAGTGCGCGGTATTTCTTTGAAAGATGATACGGATGAAGTAATAGGAATGGTCTCTGTAAATGATATGAATAGTGAGATACTTGTCGTATCCGAAAAAGGATATGGAAAAAGATCAAGCCTGGAAGATTATAGAATTACCAATCGCGGTGGAAAAGGAGTGAAGACCTTGAATATTACCGAAAAAACAGGTAAATTGATATCTATCAATGCAGTTACCGACAACGATGATTTGATGATTATCAACAAGTCCGGACTGACAATCCGAATGGCGGTTGAAGATCTCCGCGTCATGGGTCGAGCAACACAAGGTGTAAAATTGATCAACCTTAAGGAAAATGATTCAATTGCTGCGGTAACTAAGGTAATGAAAGATGAGGCTGAAGAACCTGAAGTTGACGAAGATGGAAA
>CANHBE010000319.1 GCA_947458575.1 Flavobacteriaceae bacterium
AACCAAACGACTAACCAAATATTTCTTTGACCCGATTCAGTTTCAGGTATTGAAGGAAATCGACCTTACGATCAATCACGGTGAGTTTGTTTCAATTGTGGGAAAATCAGGTTGCGGCAAATCAACGCTTTTGTATTTATTGTCTACCATGGATACGGATTATGAGGGAGAAATCTATATTCATAATCAACTTGTGACGGGTGAGACTGATGTTACTTTGGCTCGAATTAGAAATGAAAGTATTGGTTTTGTGTTTCAATTTCATTATCTGCTTGCTGAATACGATGTTTTGCGAAATGTGATGCTACCTGGACTAAAATTAGGTAAGTATGCTGCGAAAGAAATCGAACACCGGGCAATGGAACACCTTAGAACCTTAGATATGCAGGATCAGGCGCTTAAAATGCCAAATCAGCTCAGTGGTGGACAAAAACAAAGAGTTGCCATCGCACGTGCACTAATCAATGATCCATTAATCATTATGGGCGACGAGCCAACCGGAAATCTTGATAAGAAGAATAGTGACGTTGTGTTCGATATTTTCAGTCAATTAGCCGCGGAGAAAAATCAAACGCTGTTAATCGTAACGCATGATAGTGATTTTGCCAAACGTACACATCGAATAATTACCATGCAAGACGGTTCAATTATTTAATCAGCAAATCGTGCTTGAACAGCAAACCTTTTGCTTCCGGTAGTGAAAAAATAGCATTTCGCACTCTGGTTTTCACAGGATCGATGGTGTAATGATAACTCGTTTTAAAATTTGCTTTCATGGCATTCGCTTGACCAAATTCACTGCGATATAAATCGCAATTGTCAAAATCGACTTCACTGACATCAGCTCCCATAAAATCAACAGCAATTAAACTACAGTCAGTAAAGAGCGTGCCTTTTAATCGCAGGCCGTAAAATTTAGAAAAGTCTAAAGTGCAATGCGTAAACGAAATTTCAAAAATCAACTTATCGCACATAGAAAAATTAACGTCCTTAAGTTGACATTTTTCAAAGTGAACGCTTCTCAAGGCAACATGATTGATTTTTGCTCCCGAAAAATTACAGGATGAAAACACACAATCAATGAATGTCACTCCGATAAAATTACAGGCACTAAAATCGCAATTTATAAAACGGCAACGTTCAAATTCTTTCAAATTCAAATCTTCAATCGCGTATGCAATGGAGTCAAATTCTGTATCTAGAAAATAGTCGGTCATTGCATCGAAGTAAAGGATTGCAAGCTAAAAAAAGAAAAAAGCTTCCAAAATATTGAAAGCTTTTTTTGAAATTCGTGACCTCGACAAGATTCAAACTTGTAACCTTCTGAGCCGTAATCAGATGCGCTATTCAGTTGCGCCACGAGGCCATTTTTGTGGGTGCAAATATAAGTATATTTGACTATTATACAAATGAATTTTTAAAATTAAAGTTGATTTTTTTTCTTCGTTGCCGCGCTCGATTCTAAGGCGCGAAGGGTAACATACGATCGCCATCCAATGATTGCCAATTGCCACTTTTTCGCTGTTGACAGATCAAGGCGTTGCTTGGTAAAACTGGGAAGCAATAACTTGTTTAATTTTGCGATTATTTTGAACATGATATTGTAGTTGTAGTATAAATTTATCAAAAGAACCAACTGATTTGGCAGCAATCATACCCCTTTACGCGGCTAACATTTTAAATTTTTTTTGGTCGATTCTTTAACTCTTGCTCTCCGCATTAATCACTTTGCGGCTGCCTGACTACGGTATTCTAATATTCTCTTTATAATTTGTACTGAGACGATTCATTTTTCTATCTATTTTACATGATACAAACTAGCAGTTACATGTAGTTAATTACTATCTGGTTTGTCATTCGTCATTGCAAAGTTGCGCGACTTTTTAGGATATAAATTATAGGATTTGTCACTCGGATTGACAATAACAGTCTTAATCGTAATTTCATCACCAAGCAAAAATGCTTTGGAAACCATTTGATAGTCTAAAAGATATTCACCGCAAAAATAATTGCCGTGGTCATCTTTTTCTATAATCCCGGTGTAAATTCCTTTCGACATTGTATTTTTGTATATTGTTGCTGCAAAACTACACATTTCATGACTGGGAATTCCTATAATCGATTCAATTTTCATCGAAACACATTTTGTGTATTTTCTGAGGTCGATTTGCAAGCGGTGGAAAATAAAAAAGCTGACTATATCAGCAAATCGGGGAGTAGTTACTTTTTTACGGACAAAGGTGTATTCAGATTATCGAATCATTGGGGTCGAGCTGCCAACTGCAAATGGCGATTGCAAAGTAATTCATCCGCTAAGTCACGAACAAAGCTAGGATATGCGGATTGGACGTCATTTTGTCCGGATAATGAGATTGAATCTTTGTATTTTATTACAATCAATTTCGATACAGGAAAGGTCGATTACTTGCATAAAAATAATGAGGCTTACAAACCGGAATATGTCCTTCGCACCGTTGCCGATACTACGAAAATTATTAGAACAATTCGCGGACTTTATGCCAACGAAAGCTGGGCAAAATACTATTCCGGTAACATTCATGAGCTGCGTCAGCACATTATAGAACAATTGATTACGACTGATAAAACATTGTTGGAAATAAAGCAATCCTTGTAAAATAGTTTCTTATAACTGTTCTTTCCGAAGCAGTTTTTGCAACCAAATGCAGCAGCCCACAGAGACAAGTCCCAATCCAGCCATAAATAGCCAATTGATTTGATAGCCCGCATAACTGATGATTTCCATTCCGGTTTTTGAACTGGCAATATGTGCCAAACTAAAACTCATCGTAAATAGCGCCATGTAACGGCCTTCTTGCCCTTTTGGTGCTCTGCTCAGTGCGAATGAATTTGAAAAGGGAAAAATGAACATCTCCCCAAACGTGATAAACAAAATGCTCAAAATCAATATGCCTGACCACAAATTATAGAGCAGAACCAAAAAGCTCATGGCCATAAGCGCCGAACCCCAAAGGATAATCTGTAATCTTGGGATCTGTTTGCGTTCAAAAATTGAAACAATCGGCATTTCTAAAAAGAAAATAATCAGTCCGTTTAAGGTCATTAGTAAGCCCGTTTGAAACTCCGTTAATCCAAACTG
>CANHBE010000320.1 GCA_947458575.1 Flavobacteriaceae bacterium
AATATTCTCGGAGTAATATCATAAGGCGGCTTCATTGATAATATCATTTGATAGTATCAAAAGTAGTTCTTAATAATTGAACAACCAACAGTTATTGTTATTGGCAGCTCACTTTGTTCGCATTTTGACGAAAAAAAAATGACTTTTTTATTTTGTTTTCTCAATGTGACAATAGTTACTGACTACCAATTTCTGCCCATATATCTTTGCTTCATCAAATCAAATATAATGATGATGAAAATGAAGATTGTTTCTATGCTCGGATTGTTTTTCTTATCTCATATGAGTTTTAGTCAAGATACCTTGTCGATTACGAAAAAAGAGATTTGGCAAAAAGTTATTGATAAAAACCTCCAACTGAAAATTGCCAACCAAGATTTTAAGGCAGCTCAAGCCGATTATCGTCAAGCCAATTCGCTATTTCTACCCAGTCTCTCAGCAACTCAAACAGCGATTTCAACAACCAATCCACTCATGGCTTTCGGTTCTAAGCTGAATCAAGAAGTTTTGACCGCATCCGACTTCAATCCGGCGCTGCTCAATGACCCGGCAAAAACACAAAATTTTGCAACAAGAATTGAAATTCTACAACCGCTCATCAACTTAGATGGTTTATACGGACGCCAAGCAGCGCAGTCCAAAATGCAAGCATTCCAATTGCAAACGGAACGCAAAACGGAATATCTCGAACTGGAAGTTGACAAAGCGTATATGCAATTGCAATTGGCTTATAAAGCATTTTCAGTAGTAGAAAAAGCAATGGCAACCGGAAAAGCCAATTTGACTTTGGTCGAAAATTACTTCAAGCAAGGTTTGTTGCAAAAAACCGATATGCTGAATGCACAAGTTCGTGTTAATGAAATCACCAACCAGTTGCAATATGCCAAGAGTAACATTCTAAATGCCTCAGACTACATTGCATTTTTGCTCAATGAAAACACACAAGGAAAAATTTATAACCCGATTGAACCATTAGACCAGAAGATAGTTGTTGAAATAAAAAATTTTCAATTGTCAGACAACAGAAAAGACTTTCAGGCGATGGCAAAATCGTCCGAAGCCTATCAAAAGATGTTGCAATCTTCGAAAATGACACTTTTGCCGCGATTGAACGCTTTTGGTAGTTACGAATTGTATGATAGAAATCTATTCGGAATGGATGCTAATGGCTACATCATTGGAGCTCAATTATCGTGGAATGTATTTGATGGTTATAAGTCAATTGGAAAAATGGAAAAAGCAAAAGCTGACTTTCAAAAAGCAACTATAGAAACGCAACAATATAAAGCACAAAGTCAGCTAGAGTTGAACAAAACCAACCGTCAACTTGGCGATGCAGAGAACAAAGTGAATTTATCGCAACTCGCATTTGAACAATCGCAAGAAGTGTATCGCATTCGCCAAAATCGTTTTGCACAAGGTTTGGAGAAAACAACCGATTTACTGACTTCTGAAACGCAAATGATTCAAAAAGAACTCGAGCATTTGCAAGCTATTTTCGAATATAATTTTACCAAAGCGTACTTACAATTTTTAACAAGATAAAAAACAAGATACAAGTTTAACGACCTTAAAAGGCATACTATGAAAAAAAGAATAACGATTCTCCTATTGTCTAGCTTATTCCTCCTGTCCTGCGGAAAAGAGCAAAAAGTACTTTCTGATACTGCAGCACCAATTACTGTAAAAGTGAGCGGTACAACCGCCGAATCTCAAAGTCCGTTTGTGACCGCTAGCGGAAAAATTGAAGCTGAAAAAAGCGCCAATGTGAGTACACGAATGATGGGCTATGTGACTAGAGTTCATGTGAAAGTGGGACAAAAAGTCAATGCTGGGCAATTGCTCGTGAGTATTAGCAACACCGACTTACAAGCGAAGAAAGCGCAGGTTGATGCCTCTATATTGCAGGCAACTGCTGCCTTCAACAATGCAAAAAAAGATTACGATCGGTTTGTTGCTTTGTTTGCGCAACAAAGCGCGTCACAGAAAGAACTAGACGATATGACTTCGCGCTACGAAATGGCAAAAGCCGGATTAGAAGGTGCCAAGCAAATGAGAAATGAAGTGCAAGCACAGTTTAGTTATTCCAACATTACAGCGCCATTTGCAGGTGAGGTTACTAACACTTTTGTAAAGGAAGGCGATATGGCCAATCCCGGTATGCCACTCTTGAGCGTTGAAGGCGCCTCGCATTTGCAAGTGACCGCGATGGTTTCGGAAAACGATATTGTCTCTATTAAAAATGGGATGGCAGCAAATGTCATAGTCAAATCGACTAGCGAGCGAATCAACGGAATAGTAACAGAAGTGAGTCAATCGGCAAAGAACACCGGTGGACAATATTTGGTTAAAGTCAATTTAGAGAAAACGCCAACTACGGTTTTATCTGGCATGTTTGCCAATGTTCAATTTCCGGTTGCGGTGCAAAGACAAACGACTAACACACAAGTACTAGTCCCCACAAGCGCTTTAGTTTATCAAGGTCAACTTACTGGTATTTATACTGTTAATGAAAATAAAATTGCGACGTTACGTTGGTTGCGTGTTGGAAAGAAATTCGGCAATCAAGTAGAAGTTTTGTCCGGATTGGCGGCTAACGAATCGTATATTATTTCGGCGGATGGCAAATTGTATAATGGCGTAAAAGTCAGTGTTCAGTAATCAGAGTTTAGTGTTCAGTAGTAACTTCCTATGAAAATCAGGGTTGCGTGAGGGATTGGAGGCGGCATCCTTTTGCGGAGCAAAAGATACAGCCGAAAGCCCGACCCGCAGGGGCACGCCCACAAAAAAAATTTAATTATGCAAGAAGGTATATCAGGTAAAATTGCGCACTTTTTTATCAATTCAAAACTCACCGTTTTACTGATGGTGGCGCTGATGATTATTGGTGTCTACAGTTCATTTTTGATTCCACGAGAAGAGGAACCGCAAATCAATGTGCCGATGGCGGATGTGATGGTTGGTTATCCCGGTGCGAGTCCATCGGAAGTTGAAAGTCGCGTCATTAAACCACTAGAAAAAATCTTATCAAACATCAAAGGTGTCGAACA
>CANHBE010000321.1 GCA_947458575.1 Flavobacteriaceae bacterium
CCCTCGCCCCTCTCATTCGCCTATCGCCTATCGCCCTTTCTCCTTTTTAATAATACGAATCGTCTTTTCATCCGTATTGGAAAAACCAATGTCATAGCAAAAGAAGTACGTTGCTCCGGTATTCAGGTTTTGAATGCTTGTAAAATAGTTGAAATTGAATCCAGATCGAAGCACAATGTGATGTGAAACCTCTCTTTCATTATGTTCCCAAAGTGTTTGGAGTATTTGATAATTTTTGTGAAGCACTTTATTCACGGCTCTTATTACTTTTCTGCTGCTCTCAGTTCTTTCGTTGTGAAATGCGCTGCGGCAAGCCGAATTGCAAAAGCGTTTATCGCTTCTTCCTTTAAGAGGTGCCACGCAAAACTGGCAAACAGCCTTTATTTCATCACTTTTATTATTCATGTCTAATTTAATTAAATGTTCTTAAACGTATAAAAATGCCTACTAACACTTATAAACGGTTATAATAAACTGCAATTCAATTCTTTCAACATCTTTCGGGAA
Organism: Flavobacteriaceae bacterium; assembly: GCA_947458575.1. Classification (GTDB taxonomy): domain Bacteria; phylum Bacteroidota; class Bacteroidia; order Flavobacteriales; family Flavobacteriaceae; genus Flavobacterium. Next base: position 508 of record CANHBE010000321.1, read on the forward strand.
AATAAAATCATGACACATCAAATTTTTCCGCGACAGAAGCAGGTCTATGTGAAGGAAATCGAGCATTCTGGTCAAAAACTATTCGCTTATAACTTTAAAAAGGATAAAGATTTATTTCGCCGAATGCTTGCTTTCCCTCAAATAAAATATCTCAAAAATGAGAAATTACTCATCAGTCCTGCTGATTCATATATTCTGGAATACCTTGAGTTGAATAACAACGGAGAATTCCGCATTATCCGCTCAGGACTATATGAGAGGGAAGTAAAGAATTTGCTACAGAACCAAGGCACTGGTGGTGATAAAATAGAAATACCAAAATTCAATTTGCATTACAAAGCTGAACTAAAACGAATAAAATATGATGAAAAGGAATATTTTATGCTCGTTAGTGACCATATTAACGTGCTGAAAGATATTTTCAAAGATTTAGAAGCGGTGGTGTTTCACAGAAAATTTGCTTCATTCCTGCTTCCCGATTCAGAAAAATTTTTGCTAACTATTCTAGATGCTTGCAAAGGAAAAGTACAAATCATTATTCACCAGACCGTTCAATTCAAGAGTTTATATGTGCTATGAAAATTTTGGTTACAGACGTATAGTATAGAAGTATCTTTTGAAAACGACTACCTCCTGCTATTGAAATCAAAAAACTATAGCATGAATACCATACAAAACTACTTTAACTGTTTTCTGCAGTTTTGCTACTTCTGTCAGGTCAAATCTTTGGATAAAAAAGAATTGGATGGAGCGCGTGTCAATAGTCTTGTAGTAGAGTTGTCAACCCGAAACGGCTACGGTGTGAGTATGCGTCACTCATTGATCAATGCCGTAATATACTATTATAAAAATGTATTAGGCAGGTATGACTACAAAAATGGCATTATTCGCCCAAAGAAGGACAAGGAGTTGCCTCATGTTTTATCCAAAGAAGTGGTGCAGTCTATTTTATGTAATTGTGAAAATTTGAAACATCGTACGATGTTGAGTTTGACCTATGCAAGTGGGCTGCGGGTGGGGGAAGTGTTAAAGTTAAAAGTAAGTGACATTGATAGCAAGCGCATGTTAATTACAGTACGCGGAGGGAAAGGAAAGAAGGACAGAATTGTCATGTTGAGTGAGAAGATCTTGGTGCTCTTGCGGGATTATTTTAAACAGTATAGACCTACCCACTACCTATTTGAAGGACAGTATGGAGGGATTTATTCGGAAGCATCTTTGCGAAAAGTATTAAATAATGCTTGCGTTAAAGCCAAGGTATTGGAGCGCCCAACGCTTCATTGGTTGAGGCACTCATTTGCTACTCATCTTTTAGAAGCGGGCACAGATATCAGATATATCCAGCAGCTCTTGGGTCACGCCAGTACGAAGACGACGGAGATCTACACCCACGTGAGTACTAAACATATTGGCATGATTAAAAGTCCTTTGGATCATTTGGACATTTAATTAAAAGGTGTACTTTTAGGGCGAATAACCGCACCTAGGTGTGGAAATAATGGAGTTAGCACCAATATTGACACAACCAAAAAAAGACGACAAAATCCCAAAATTATGACACACTTAGAAGCTAAAAAATTTACAAATCAAGTATTCGACCTAATCAAAAAATCTGAAACGACCGAGGATATTGACAAAATACTCGACACTTTGGACATTCCAATTAAAAACAGGATGAAAAGTGACGCCTACCCGCAAATTAAATTTAAACTTGACAATGGCGACATTGACGAATTAATAAATAATGACCTAATTGATAAAAATACACTTACTTTTAAAAAAGATATAACAGAAAAATTAACCGACCCATTAACAAAATTACTTTATTCGACAGTTTGGAAAAATGGCGACATTAAAAAAATAAAACATATAATAAAAGGCATTAAAGAAGTTAATGATAACAGCAACGAACAAGACGATGCTTTAGTGTTCTATCAATTTGGTAAATATTTAACTAAAACGCCTGGACAACCAATAATTGACCAACACGTTCTCAGAGCATTTGCTATTTATAAATCAACTGACGACAATAATATTGAAACACTACAGAAATTAGAAACCCTAAAGAAAACACACAAGACATTAATAAATGAATACATAAATTGGTTGCAAAGTGACGAACTTACAAATGAATTGAAAGCTATAGCTGAATACACATACTTTATTGACAAACTTTTATTCGCGACTGGCAAGACAATTAAATTTGTGAAACCCAAACGGAAGAAAAATACTGGTGCTAACAGATAAGGCTTCGTCGCGTCGGAACGACGAACGATGAAGCCTGTGTTGTACTGAACCATGATGTTATTATGGAGTTGTCGATTTTAAGATATACTCTCTGAGTGATCTGCTTAAGAAGAAAGTTGAAAGATGATCAGATCAGTCTCCGTTTGGTCAAAGCTCCGCCAAACCGCCCTCTAGGCAGTCTTTTCGGAATCGGTGTTTTCATTTACTTTTTGTGATGGTTTGGAGAGAGCTTGGAGTATTGATGCAGGCGGTCCTCGGTGATCGAAATCCATTATCCTAA
>CANHBE010000322.1 GCA_947458575.1 Flavobacteriaceae bacterium
CTTTGGCATATTGTTCCATCCGCTTGCCATTCACGAAGTTATACGTCGAGCCATACAAGAGTGTCCTTTTTCAGATCGTGAAGTCTTTTTTCACAACGAGTGCTGGCATTGTTTTGATGCGCATTCGGATTTTAGTCATGTCAATCAAAACCATCTGACTGAAAGCCTCAATAGCAGTTTAGAAGAATTAAAATCCCAGATCAAAACAGCATCACATATTCTAATCACATACGGAACGGCATGGGTTTATAGAGAAAAATCTTCGCAAAAGATTGTTGCCAATTGCCATAAAGTTCCGCAAGCTCGGTTTGAAAAAGAACTTTTGTCAGCGACTACAATTCAAGAAGCTATTGAAGAAACCATTGCGTTAATTCGATATGTAAATCCTTCGGCAAATATCATATTTACCATTTCTCCAGTTCGTCACTTGAAGGATGGATTCGTCCAGAATCAACAAAGCAAAGCCAATTTAATCATCGGCATGCATCAAGCTATTCTCAATCAAACGGAAATAAACGATCTGAATACCTTAACTTACTTTCCTTCATACGAAATCATGATCGACGAGTTGCGGGATTATCGCTTTTACGCGGAAGATATGATACACCCCAACCAAACAGCAATCGATTATATTTGGCAGCAGTTTGTAGCAGTGGCAGTAGCAGAAGATAGCAGACAGATTATGGATGAAGTGGCAAGTATTCAAAAAGCAATAGCACATAAACCATTTGACCCTAACTCCGAAAGTCATCAAAAATTCTTGAGACAGCTAAAGCAGAAAATCGCAGGTCTTCAGCAGAGAATCCCAAATATTACTTTCTAAAATATACGTACTTCTCCGTATTTCATTCTCATTGCATGGAAGTTACTTTTGCTAAGTAAACTAAAACAAATGAATTATGAAGAGAAATCTATCTTTATTGATGGCGTGCGTATTTTGTCTGCCATTGTTCGCTCAAGATGGTAGTTTAGATGTCCCTTTCAATATTTCGGGAACTGCGTACATGAGAAGTGTACAAAAACTATCCAATGGAAAAATAATCGCGACTCATTCTAATAGCACAACTGGCGGAATCATCTATTATAATTCTGATGGCACTAGTTTTCCTTTCACTTTTCAGTCACAACCACAGCAAACCGGTTTTTCAAACAATTGGATTCAAGATGTCGTGGAACAACCCGATGGGAAGATTCTTTTTATTGGAGCTAATAATAGTCCCAAGATTTTCAGGTATAATGCAGATGGTACTTTAGATAGTGCTTTTCAAGCCAATTTGGGAACTGGGGTGAATATGAAAGCTCTTAAGGCCATAGTAGAGCCTAATGGAAAGATTATCATCATCGGAAGTTTTACAAGCTTCAATGGAAACAATAAAGGATGTATAGTTCGGCTAAATGCTGATGGAACAATTGATAATTCTTTCGTGTCCACGGGAACACCGAGCTCCGTTGGAATTACCGATATTATCAGGCTTGAAGATGGCAAATTCTATATAACAGGTCCTAATATTTCAATCTTCAATGGGCAATCGATGTTGTCGTCTACTATTCGAATCAATAATGATGGGACAATAGATCCCACCTACCAACCCATTCAAGGAGCAAGCTTTGTGAAGATTGCACTACAATCAGACAACTCAATCATTGGTGCCGGTGATAGTTTTGTATGGAAGTTGAATCCCGATGGAACGCAAAGCAACTTTGGACCGTTTGTTAACCTTGGCGGAAATACTATTCAAGTAAACCTCAATAATAGTTCAGGCAAGGTTGCGGGTTTGCATATCCAAAACGACAATAAAATAATACTGACAGGAACATTCAATAAGATTTCAGGTACAAATGTGCCCAATCACATCATTCGTTTTAATCCCGACGGTACGGTAGATACATCTTTTTCGCCGGGAACGGGGGCAAGTCAAGAGATCAATACCTCTCAACTCACCAATGATGGTAAGATTCTCATTGGAGGTTTTTTTTCTCAATATAACGGAATCGCAAGAAACTACATCGCAAGGCTAAACAATAACACGCCACCACTGTATTCGGAAAACCTGCTACAACGAAATGAGTTTAATATAAATGACGTTGATTTCGTATTGTATCCGAATCCCACTGCCGGATCCTTTACAATTCAAACATCAGCAAATATGATCAATGGGATGATTCGTGTAAATTCTATCTTAGGTCAAGAAATTAAAGAGTTTCAAGTAGTTGACTTACTATCTAATTCGGAATTACCTAAAGGAGTGTATTTTATTTCTATTGAAAAGGAGGGCATAAGCATGACAAAGAAGTTGATTGTAAATTAACTGTAGTCTTCTTAATGACAAATTTTAAAAAGCTGTTATTCAATATAATAACGGCTTTTTTATGGAAAACTGCTAGCGTAAGTGCAAGTCAAATTTAAAGTGTTTAAAAGTCAGATTGCCTAGTACAGTTTCCAAAATACGAGAATGTGAGCAAAGTATTATAATGACAGAATACGTATTTCTTCGTATTGATATCCATCGCTCAAATGGGCAGATTTGTAATGTTAATTTTTCTAAATCAAAAAGACAATGAAATCACACATCAACCATAATTATTGCCATGAAGACAGTTTTTAAATACATAATGCTTTTTGCGATCTTTTGTATGAACAACAACGTGCAAGCTCAGAGACCGGTTCTTACAGATGAAGAACAAATTGCAGAGGTAGTAACGAAGGAAGTTAATGATGTTTTTCAATCAGCGGAGTTTCTGAAAAGAAAAAATAAGAAGTACGCAGATGTGAAAGGAACCATGACCATTGACATAGGTGTCGTTCAAAATGGTAAGGTGTCCTCTTTCTTTAAAGTGGATAGCGAAATAAAAAACATCGACTTCATCAACTTCATGTCTGATTACATCTTAAGTCACAAGTTTCAATTCAAATTACAAAAACAGCAGCGATACAAGATTCGCTATACGATTACATTCTAGAAGTTCAACCAAAAAGCAATCAAGATGAAAAAATCAACTATTACAACAGTTTCCTTC
>CANHBE010000323.1 GCA_947458575.1 Flavobacteriaceae bacterium
CGCTACAAGCGTCCCGTTATTGCCGAATATTTTCCCAGTCATCCCCGAATTCCTCGCTCATTTTTGCCTTTACCCAGTTATCATTTTCAATTTTACAAAGACTTTTCAAGTAAGCTTCATAACGATTTAAGTCATCTTTATTATAGTCTTTTTTAAAGATTGCGTGTAGCTTCCAGGGTTTAGGAGGCATCCAGTCCTTGCTTAATTTAGGATTTTTGAATGTTTTGATCATCCATCCCCGAACACTATCAATATGTTCACCTTTCTTGTAAGCTTCTCTGAGAGCGTACTTATAGGCTAGGTATAACTCTCTATCCTTGTCATGAATTATAATTTCTAGCCTTTCGTTGGCGATTTGTTTCTTTTCTTTTGTTGGAAATTCGTAACCACAGTGAGGGCAAATACGAGCAGAAGCATAAGTGATTTTATTGCAATTTTCGCACTCTTTAATCGGAGCTTGTCCTTTTTGAGTATCGGAAGATGTGAAAAGTTTAGGATAGTCCACATCTTCAATAAATCCGTGTTCGGTTACGTTTCCCGCTTGATCTAATACCAAACAATCAACTTTATCTAACCAAATACAAAGCCGTTGACCCCGACCGGTCATCTGAATATAAAGGGTTCGGCTTTTAGTTGGTCTGGCATGGATAATACAAGAAATTGCGGGTAGGTTAAATCCTATTCCACAGGTATTGATATTTACAATCCCCCGCAATCTCAATTCGGCTACTTTTTTAAATATTTCTCTTCTTTCTTGCTCTGGTGTTTCAGCCGTGATAACAGCCGTAGGGATACCTCTCTCGTTAAATTCTGTACAGAGGCTTTTGGCGTGTTCCACACCCGCCGCAAAACAAACAAATTGTCTCCCTTGTCCGAGCCTGCGATATTCGGAAACCGTCGATTTTACCGCTTCTAAACAACGAATTTCTAACTGACTAGCATCAAAGTCACCGCCATTAATTTTTACCCCTTTAGTGTTGATTTTATTTTTAGTTCCGAAATAAACACAACCAACAAGCGCACCCCGTTCAATCATTTCTTTTGGAGTAGGACCAGTCACTTGAACCTCGAAAATATCTCCCAACTCTTCACGTTTCGATAACCGCCACGGGGTTGCGGTTAGACCGATTACGAGACGATTATCTATTGGTAGGGTTTTCCCTGAAAAAAGGTGTTGTTGCTTGCGAATTACTTCCCATGCTGAGTTTATCTCTTGTAAAGTTTCCTTTGATTCAGCATGAATTAAGCTGAGGTGTTTGTATTTTTCCTTAGCTTCATCAAAAGTAATTTTGTAGGGTTCTATGTCTTCTCTTTCTACAGCGATACCTAATACTGCTAATTCGTCACGAATATCCTTAATTGAGGTTGTCTGTTTGCCGTCTTTAAGGTTTGGAAAGTTATCTTTAAACCATTGGCAGTAAGCTGATAAATGCACTTCATCAGCTAGTATTACTTCGGGATTAAACCAAGTAATACCACGTCCTCTAGATAAGGTTTGCGTTGTTGCAATTTGAACCAGTTGACTTCTATCTTCTTTGTAGCCACCGGCGATTACCCCAGCGGTTAATCCAAATTTCCCTAGAGTTTCTAGGGTTTGCTCGATAAGTACGGTAAACGGTACTACGATCAAAGTCCGTCGCTGTCTTTTTACGGCAGCGTCATAAATTATCTGACAGAAAAATACTGTTTTGCCCCATCCGCAAGGGGCAACAACCAAGGCTCTTTTATGGATTTTTAGGGCATCATACAGTTCTCTTTTAAGAGCTTTTTGGTCGTCTCTTAATTGAATTTGTGGTTTAGATGATACAAAAAGTGTTTGTGTTTGTAGTGTTAGTGTCATGATATTAGGTGATTTTGTTAGCTTTAGATACTTCTAGTCCAATTCCATCAAAGCACCGCAAATATTTGCCATTATTTTTGGATTTTCTGCAAGTAATTCTCCGCAAAATTCATCGCACCAAAACCGCCATAGATTACTTCCAGTTATCACATTTCTTTGGTTGCATATAAAAATAAGGTAATCGAATAACTCCGTATTAGCAGACAAATCAAACACTTCTCTTGCTATTTTAATTGGTTTAATTTTTGTGTTTTTTGTCATACCAATACATAAATTGTCTTTCCAGAATTTTTCTTCTTCTGTAGGATCAAAACAATATTTTATTCCTAAAATCATTGTTTTACCGCATTGTCGAGTTCGTTCTTGTAGTCTTAGCAACAGATTTTTTTCGTCGTCAGCTTTTCCAATCTTAAGATGGCAAAGACTAGGAGTCCAAAGTAGATAAAATATTTTTTGCTCTTGACTTGGTTCGCACCAATCATCAGGAATTAAATATTCAAAATCTTGTCCGAAGATTCTTTCACAGTATTCTGCATCACTTTCGTTGTCATTAAAAGTCATAATCACCTCAAAATTGTATTTCAGTTCTGATGAAATTTGATATAGCCTCTACTATTTCGTCTGTTTTATCACAGATAAAATCAATCTCATTTTGTTTATCAGGGTTCTCAATGTCGCTGTAAAGTGATTCATGATAACTAAACCCTATGTATCTATATATTTCTTTTATTTGCCCTGTTCTTAAGTCAAATATTCTACTTTTTACTTTGACTACTGGTAAACCAGCAGAATCTCGGTAATGACACACAACTTTAATATGGGCTATTGTCTGACTATCTAAAATAGCCTTAGCATTACCTATTAAGTAAATTTGTTGTTCAAACTTTGGTTCCCATTCTGACCAAAGAAAATTTTTAAACGCCCAACTGTTCCAATTGGAATTGTCGTTATATTCTTTGTGACAAAAAGCCGCAATTTTTTTAAGTATATCTATTTTTTGATCTATTTTTTGTGGCATATCAAAAAACTCTTTTGGTGTTGTCATAGCGTCACCTCGGGTTGTATTTCATGTTCAATAAATGAAGAGATGTTAATCATAATTTGTGTTCCTTTTTCACGCCATAAGTTTAGTTCTTCACATTGACATATTTCATCTCCTTTGAACAAAATTTCATTA